>JAYENH010000959.1:0-23145 GCA_034721995.1 Bacteroidota bacterium | reverse complement strand
CAATGGCTTATGCTTTTTCCGATACATTTTGGTTTTCGGCAGTCGAGGCCGAGGTTTATGCAAGCTCATCGCTGTTTACCGCCCTTGTGTTTTGGAGTATCCTGAAATGGGAAGAACAGGCGGATAAACCATACTCAAACCGCTGGATTATTTTTATTGCTTATCTCGTTGGTTTGTCGATAGGGGTGCACCTGCTGAATTTACTTGCAATTCCAGCCATAGTTTTTGTTTATTATTTCAAGAAATATGAAATTAACAAACAGGGGGTTTTTTATGCTTCGCTTATTGCCATAGTTTTGCTTGGAACTATTATGTATGGTATTATTCCGGGTGTAATAATTGTTGCATCATGGTTCGAGCTTTGGTTTGTAAATGGCTTCGGATTGCCTTTCAGTTCAGGAATTATCGTTTATATATTATTGTTGTTGGGAGCAACAGTATATGGTATTTATTATTCATATCAGAAAAAAAAATACATATTAAATACTGCACTTCTTGCTTTTACTGTGATAATGATTGGTTATAGCTCGTTTACAATGATTGTAATCAGATCGTTGGCAAACCCGCCTATGGACGAAAACAACCCCGAAAATGTTTTTGCACTTTTAAGCTACTTAAATCGCGAACAATATGGCGACAGGCCTTTGGTTTATGGCCCGCATTTTAATGCCCCAATGGTCGATTCGGAAGAGGGGCTTTATACTTATGTGAAAAAAGATGGGAAATATATAAAATCGAACAAAAGGGAAAAAACTATTTACGATAGCCGTTTCGAATCGTTTTTTCCGCGGATGTGGAGCCGGCAGCCAACACATAAAAATGCCTACAAGGAGTGGGGCGGTATAAAAGGGCGCACCGTAATTGTTGATGGCAAAAAAGAATATGTGCCAACTTTTGGCGAAAACCTGAAATATTTTTTCAGGTATCAGGTCGGGCACATGTACCTGCGATATTTTATGTGGAATTTTGCCGGAAGACAAAACGATGCACAAGGCCATGGTGGCATTTTACGTGGCAATTGGATTAGTGGCATCCCTTTTATTGATAAAGGATTAATTGGTAATCAATCGCAAATTTCCGATGAAATGAGAAATGATGAAAGCCGCAATACATTGTACTTCCTACCTCTTCTCCTGGGATTGATAGGGGCAATTTTTCTTTATTCAAAAAACCAGAAGGATTTCTGGGTAGTATTTCTTCTGTTTATTTTTACGGGTTTGGCAATTGTAGTGTACCTTAACCAATATCCTTATCAACCCCGCGAACGCGATTATGCTTATGCAGGTTCGTTCTATGCATTTACTATTTGGATAGGCCTGGGGGTACTGACAGTTATTCATGCATTTAGGAATATCCTTAATCATTCGGCAAGTGCTGTTGCCGGAACTGTTTTATGCCTTGCGCTTGTTCCCGGGCTAATGGCCTCGGAAAACTGGGACGACCACGATCGTTCGGGAAGATATACCGCACTCGATTTTGCTTATAACTACCTGAATTCTTGTGCCCCAAATGCCATCCTGTTTACTTTTGGCGACAACGACACTTTCCCTCTTTGGTACGCACAGGAGGTCGAAGGCATACGTACCGATGTCAGGGTAGTGAACATGAGCCTGTTAAGCACCGATTGGTACATCAATCAAATGAAATCGAAGGCTTATGATTCGGAGCCAATCCCATCAACACTCGAACATCATCAATACATACAAGGCACACGCGATCAATTGTTTATGTTCAACAAATTTAAAAAATATACTGATATTAGAAAAATAATGGAGTTTGTTGGAAGCGACAATCAGGCCACAAAAGTAAGGGTAAGCAACGATTTGTTTATGGATTATTTACCATCGAAAAAATTGCGCTTGACGGTTCCCAAAGAAAAAGTACTTGCCAATAGCACAGTTGATCCTGAACTTGCTAACCAGATTGTTGATAATATCGATTGGAATTTAAACCGAAGGTCGATACTTAAAGGCGATATGATGATGATAGATATCCTGGCATCTAACAACTGGGAACGCCCTATATATTTTGCAGTAAGCGCACAAAAAAACAGCTACAACGGCCTTCATAATTATTTTCAGTTAGAAGGTTTGGCATATCGTCTTGTTCCCATAAAAACCAAAAATCAAGATAAATCAATAGGAAGGGTGCATTCAGGGATTTTATATGATAACCTGATGAATAAGTTTAAGTGGGGCAGAATGAAAGAGCCTGATTTTTATATGGACGAAAACAATACACGTTTGCTTAATATTATGGATGTGCGGAATAATTTTTCCCGGCTTACCATGCAGCTGATTATGGAGAATAAAAACGATTCGGCGGTAGCTGTTATTGATAAATGTCTTGAGGTTTTGCCCCACAACAAGGTAGCTTTCGATCAGTTTATGATTTCGTTTGCAAAGGCATATTATTGGTGTGGCGAAAACGAAAAGGGCAACGAGCTGGTAAGTACAATTGCAAACAAGTTTTTCGACGATCTGGATTTTTATCTGTCGCTTGATGGCGCTTATTTTAATGCCACCGACAGGGAACGAAATGTAGCCAGTCAGGTAATCAGCCTTTTAATAGAACTTGCTTATAATTACAAACAAAACGATTTGGCCAAAGAATTACAGAATAGAATTAATGTACGAACAGGTGGCAGTCCGCAGTAGGCAGTAAGCAGTTTCTATATTTTTCTGTATTAAGCTTATTGTATTTGATTGATAAAAAAAGGTTTTTAGTTGATAGTCATTCAGTTAGTCTGCCCGAAAACCAGATAAAATATTTTTTTAGAAAAATTAAAAAATTGTTTTTTAGTTTAAGAACTAAGTCTATCTTTGCACCGCAATTGAGCAAAACCTATTGGTCTGGTAGTTCAGTTGGTTAGAATGCCGGCCTGTCACGCCGGAGGTCGCGAGTTCGAGTCTCGTCCAGACCGCAAAAAAGCTTCGATTTTTCGAGGCTTTTTTTGTTTGTTATCATGGAGAAATACTACGTTTATATTATTCAAAGCCTAATGGACGAAACTTTTTATAAAGGTTTTACTACTGATTATCAAAAGCGATTGAGCCAGCATAACAGAGGGGAAAGTCGGTATACTTCAAAAAAAACACCATGGAAGCTTGTTTATGTTGAACAGTGCACGGATAAGAAATCAGCTCTGAAACGCGAAAAATCGTTGAAGCGTACAAATTCAGAATATTTAAGCTTGCTTATTCATCAGCCAACAAACCTTCTTAAACAACAATAGTTGCTTAGGGTGCAAGCCTGTCATCTCGCCGACGGCGAGACGAGTTCGAGTCTCGTCCAGACCGCAAGACAAAAAGAAACCCGTTTGATAATCAAAAGATTACAGACGGGTTTTTTCTTTGGGGGCTGAACGGATTGAAAATAGTCAAAAACATAAATATATGATTGGTTTCCCAGAATGATTACGTTTCTCAACTAATTCAAGCTTAAGTTTTGTAAGTTTTTGATTTTACATTCAATCCCTTTATTATAACATATAAAAAATCGACTTGAATACCAATAAATTAATAATACTTTTGTTCTGTAGTTTTTTATTGTATTTGTAATTACACGTCTGAAATATTAGAATTTAGTATTTTAGACAAATAAAATGCTACTTTTTTGTCTTTTTCTCACTTAAGTTTCGAGGAATTATCTTATACGAAACTTAATGTCCATAGCTTGAAAATGAAACATTTTAATATGCCAAACGCCTAATATTCAAAACGTCAATTGACAATTGTAAATAATAAATTAAAAGATGCGCATATTTTTAGTCGGATATATGGGATCGGGGAAGTCAAGGTTTGGGAAAAAACTTGCCCGAAAAATGAAGCTTCAGTTTTACGATCTTGATGATTTAATCGAACATAAAGCCGGTCGGAGCATATCTGACATTTTTCGTGATTTGGGAGAAAACAGATTTCGAAAGATTGAAAATGATTGCCTTAATAAAATTCGGCAAAAGGAAAATATTGTGCTTGCAACCGGTGGGGGAACTCCCTGTTTTTTTAATAATATGCAAACCATGAATGAACTCGGGCTTACAATATATCTGAAAATGGAAGCAGGGATGTTGGCCAATCGTATTGATAATTCAAAAACCGAACGGCCATTGATTAAAAATATGAAAGGAGAAGCACTAAAAGATTTCATCAGGAAAAATCTTAAGGAAAGAGAGCAATTTTATTTACAGGCAAAACAAATTGTGAATATATCCTCGACAAAAATTGATGAAATTATAGAGATCATAAAGTCATAAAAACAAAAAGCATAAACTTGCCCGTATTTTTAGAGTCAAAAAATTCTACATCGATGCAATCAGGTCTTTAAAAAGAACAGTCATTTGAGGTTCAGCAGATCGTGCTACATCAAGCACCTCTTCGTGTGTAATTTTAACAAGTTCTTCGGGTAAGCCCAAATCAGAAATTATCGAAATTGCAAAACATTTCATTTCCATGTGCCTGGCAACAATAACCTCTGGAACTGTCGACATTCCAACTGCATCGGCACCAATAGCTTGCAAGTATCTGTATTCCGCAGGTGTTTCGAAAGTTGGACCGGTTACCCCGGCATAAACCCCCTGATGGATATGAAACCTGTGATTATGGCAAATCTCAACAGCCTTTTCAATAAGTTTTTTGTCGTAAGCTGCACTCATGTCAGGGAAACGTGTGCCAAGCTCATCAATGTTTTTTCCGATAAGCGGATGTTGAGGAAACAGGTTGATGTGGTCGTTAATTATCATCATATCGCCAACCTGCTGATTGTGGTTTATCCCCCCGGCAGCATTCGATACTAAAAGACTATTTATCCCAAGAAGCTTCATGACCCGAACAGGAAAAGTAACTTCCTTCATTGAGTAGCCTTCGTAAAAATGAAATCGCCCCTGCATGGCCAAAACAGGTTTCCCTCCCAAATCGCCAAATATCATTTTCCCTACATGCCCATGCACAGTTGAAATTGGGAAGTTTGGTATCTCATGATAATTGAGTTCGCAGTGTATGTTTATTTCATTAACAAGACCACCGAGTCCGGTACCCAGGATAATTCCGATTTCGGGCTTGGTGTGTATTTTATTTTGAATGTAAGTTGCTGTTTCTCTTATTTTTTCTAACATAAGTAATAATTTGATTATCGAATTCTTGCTTGTCTTTTCCGTGAAAACGAATTGCCAAAGGAACAAAAAAAACAGGAAGATTTTTCAACTCATTTGCATTCTCTACATCGCGTAAACGTACAGCATCTTTTTCGGTAGTAACAATAATTTTATTTTCTGAATTGATATTATTGAACTTGCCGAGAATATTGTCAATGTCCTTTTTATTATAGGAATAATGATCGGCGAATCGTAATTCATGGATGTCGTTTGAAAAAATTTCCACATGTTTTATTAAATGTTCCGGATTGGCTATGCCTGTTAAAAGCAAAACAGAATAATTATCGGAAAGATGAATTTCTTTAGGGATATTGAATTTTTCCAGACCGTAAAGATGGGTCAGGGAACCTTGTACGATGGAAGTGAAATACAGGTTCTGAAAGGGAAAAATTTTCAGGTTTTTTATTAATATCCTTTTCTCGATGGGTTTTATATCGTGAGGCGTTTTAGTAATAATAATAATATTGGCCCTTCGTTTTTCGTGGCGATTTTCGCGCAAACGGCCAAAGGGCAATATGTGATCCCTAAACATTGGTTGGGTATAATCAATCAACAAAACCGACAATCCGGGCTTTACATGTCGGTGTTGAAAGGCATCATCAAGGAGGATTATGTCAAGTTGACCGGAGGAATTTTCTTCGAGCTTTTTAATTCCACGAACCCTTTTTTCGTCCACAGCAACTTCAATTTCGGGATATTTATTTTTTATTTGTTTGGGTTCGTCGCCAATCTCATTTACTGTCGATTGTTTTTTTGCCAGATAAAAACCCCTGGTTTTACGTTTATATCCGCGGCTTAAAGTTGCTATGCTGAAATTATCTTTCAATAAAGAAACCAGATACTCAATATGAGGGGTTTTACCGGTGCCTCCAACAGTAATATTCCCGACCGAAATAATGGGGATAGAAAACTGGCGTTCGCTGAAAAAAATCTCATAATCAAACATTCGATTACGTATGTTCGTAACTATCATGTAAATAACCGAAGCCGGATATAAAAGTAAAAATCTTAATATTTTTTTGATGTCCTTCATTCATATTTAAAAATGACCCGAATATATACAAAATTGATTACATTTAAATGCACTGGTTGTGAGGTTTTTAATAAGACAGAGTAATTTGAATATCCACGAAGAAATCAGAAAAGAAAATATTTGAGAGTAATTATATCTAAATTTAGTTTATCTTGTTGAACATTTTTATAAAATATAGCAAAATTTTGAAGATAATGAGGGAAGTATATAAATTAAGTATTTTATTGATATTTTTAGTTGGCTGTCAAAGCAAAAGCGTTCAGATAAAATCGCAAAGAATTGACAGTCTATTAGTTATCATTGATAGTTTAAACAAGCAAATTGTTGATATTGACATCGATAGCATTAACATGATTTTATCTGAAACAAATGAAATTGTTGAAGTGTTGTCTAATACAACTACGCCGGGTTCTGTCAAGCGATTGTTTAAAAGTGTTAGTTCTGCTGCAAATATAAACCGTACATGCCGCAAGTTTATTAATAAATATTCCGATTTTCAAAAGGAGCTTACATTTACCGAGCATCAATTATTAGCCTTAAAGCACGACAATGAAAAAAATGAAATAAGCGATTCGCTATTTCAGGTTTACTACAATCAAGAAAAAACTATTTTGAATGAGTTAATTAATAATGTAAACGGAAGTGTTGGATGGCTTCAACAACAGCTTTTGCTTTATAATTTTATTTACAACGATCTGATATCGACAAAAGACAGTATCATGGAACTTGATACTTTTGTTATTCATAAAGAACCATTCTTGCCTGAATAATTTCTGAATATTGTAATTGATAGTAAAAAGTGTAATTTTGATTCGGGGTATTAATACATAATTTTAAATAAAAAACCTGACATATTATGAAATCACAATATCTTATTGATTTAATAAGACAACACAGCAGGATAATTATTCCGAATTTTGGAGCATTCCTTCTTAAAGTAAAGCCTGAATCCAACAGCGACACTGATTTGCAAATAAGTTTTAACGATTTTCTTAAGTTTAATGATGGAAAACTGATTGATTATGTTGCCAAAACCGAGCAAATCGACAAATACGAAGCCGAACATCAAATAAAGGAATATGTTTCAAAAATCCAGTATAGCCTAATAAACGATGGAAAACATTTTGTTGAGGGATTGGGAACAATTTATAAAGACGAAAATGGCAACCTCAAATTTGACAGAAAAGAAGTTGAGTTTATAAAGCCTCCACAACCTGTGGAACCTTCAGTAAAAACTGAAAGTAAAACCGGCCTGACCCCATTTGTAAAAGAGGAAAAAGCAGTTAAAGAAGAAAATAAACCTGATAAAAATGAAAAACCATTATTTAATATTCCTAAGAAAGAAAAACCAAAACCCGAAATTGAAAAACCAAAAGAGAAACCCGAAAAGAAGCCGCCGTTAAAAACAAACAAGAAATCCGAAACCAAAATAACAAAGCCACCAATGCCTACAAAACCAAGCAAAAAGAAGAATAAGCTTTTACCCATTTGGCGACATATAAGCCTTATTCTGGCAGTTCTAATTATTGTAGCAATTATACTTTATCTGGCAGGTTTTTTCGATTCGACTGAAAATTTACCACAAGTTGAAAAAAACCAAATTACCCAAACCACAAACGATGAAGACAATCAACCCGAACAAACAATTGCAAAAAATGAAACAACCGTTGACAAACCGGAACAAAGCAAAAGCATAACACAAGTAGAACCGGATAAGCCCAGCAGAGAAATATCTGAAAGTAAAACTACAAAAGATTTGTATGCTGACAAGCAAAATAAAAAGGCTATTGCAGAAAAGAGTACTACGCAACCTGCATCTCAGAACAAATCAACTTCACATAAACAACAATCTGCCCCCGTTTCTCAATCATCAAATGAAAATACCGATAAACCGAAATACTACCACATTGTTGCCGGAAGTTTTAACAATAAAGGAAATGCATATAATTATGTGTTAAAACTCAGGGCTCAAGGCTTCGATTCCAGAATAGTGAATAAGCGTAATGGATTTTACAGGGTTTCGCTCAACTCATATACAACAAAACGCAAGGCACTTTCGGAATTAAAAAATATAAGGCAACAGCATAATCCCAATGCCTGGTATTTGTATTATCGAGAATAAAACTAATACAAGAAATTATTGTAAGGATACTTTTTAGCGTGAATAATTTTTATATGATCGTAAAGCAGTTCTTTAAATTCATCTATGTTTATTTTTTCTTTTGCCGAAATAAATATCGACGAAGCATTGCTTTTACCCATCCAACTGTTTTTTAGTTCGTCGAGGCTATAATTTTCTTTTGTTTTTGGGGTTAAATCATCTTCGTCTTTTTGAACAAATTTATAAGCATCGATTTTATTAAAAATCATATATGTAGGTTTGTCAGTAGCATTTATTTCCTGAAGTGTTTGATTTACAATTTCGATTTGCTCCTCAAAATTTGTGTGCGATATATCAACAACATGCAATAATATATCGGCCTCGCGTACTTCGTCGAGGGTCGACTTAAACGATTCGACTAAATTATGCGGCAGTTTCCTGATAAAGCCAACTGTATCGGAAAGTAAAAATGGGAGATTGCCAATTACAACTTTCCGAACAGTAGCATCGAGTGTGGCAAACAATTTGTTTTCAGCAAAAATATCCGATTTGCTAATCATGTTCATAATGGTCGATTTTCCCACATTTGTATAACCAACAAGAGCAAGCCTTACCATCTGTCCACGATTTTTGCGCTGTGTTGCCATTTGTTTGTCGATACGTTCAAGTTGTTTTTTTAATTTGCTAATACGATCGCGAATAACCCGTCGGTCGGTTTCTATTTCGGTTTCGCCCGGGCCACGCAAGCCAATTCCACCACGCTGCCGTTCAAGGTGAGTCCACATTCGTGTTAGGCGCGGCAATAAATACTGGCATTGTGCCAGTTCTACCTGAACTTTTGCATGGGCAGTACGGGCACGTTGTGCAAAAATATCGAGAATAAGATTAGTGCGATCAAGAATTTTGCAACCAACGGCTTTTTCGATGTTTCGAAGTTGGGTAGGGCTAAGTTCGTCATCAAAAATTACTGTGTCTATTTCATTTTCTTTAACATAGTTAATGATTTCCTGTAGCTTGCCACTTCCAACAAATGTTTTTGAGTTTTGGGTTTCTAATTTTTGTGTAAACTTTTTTATTGGTATCCCACCTGCTGTTTTGGCCAAAAAGGCCAGTTCGCTTAAATATTCGTTTATCTGTTCTTCGTTTTGATGTTGTGTGATTAAACCAACCAGCACAAGCGTTTCCTTACTGTTACTTGTTAAATATCCTGACATATAAATTCCAAAATAAAATGCTCGCAAATATACTGAATCAATTGATTATTGTTGATTGAATATTGTTGATTGAATATTGTTGATTATTGAGGATGTACGACAAATTTTCCTTTATCATTATTTTTTCAATAATTGGAGTTTTATTGTCTTGGTGAATTCTTTGTATTTTATTGTCTTGGTAGCAGATTCATATTTCCTGACCTTATATTTCTAATTACCACAAAATAAATCATGTAAACAATTTGATTAAAAAGATGCAGGAAAATATGAGTTTTTTTTCGCAAACATGCCTGACCGGAAAGAAGCAGCAGAAAGGCTCAAAGATTCGCAATCGTGAGAAAATCGAAATGTATCCTGTCCTTTCCGGAGAATGAGCGGGGAGTGAAAATTGAGACCCTAAAAAAGCCTGGTGCATAAACCAGGCTTTAAATATTATGTATTCTGAATTGCAGTAATTAATCTGTTTTTCCTGCGCAGCTTTAGCAAATAAGGCTTACCCGAGTTTGAAATTTATTGGAACAGTATAGCTCACTCTTACTGCTTTTCCTCTTTGTTTTCCGGGCGAAAAATTTGGCAGGTTTTTAATAACATTAATAGCTGCCTTGTCGAGGGCAGGGTCGATACCACGGGCTATTTTCACTTTCGTAACTTTTCCTTTCGAGCTAACAACAAATGAAATAAAGACCCTTCCCTGAATACCATTTTCTCTTGCAATCTCTGGGTATTTTACGTTTTTGGCAATATGTTTCCTAAGTTCCAGGTCGCCTTCTTCTTTTGTTTTACATTTTTTAGGCATAAAAATAGGCATGTCTTCAACAATGGTAAAAACCGTGGCTTCCTCTTCCTCTTCATCCACATCCATTATTTCAATTACCATTTCCTGATCGGCCTCAGTATCTTCAATTTCAATTTCATCTTCAATTTCGACATCATCCTCAACAATATTCAGCACCTCAGTAACCTGTGGTGGTGGAGGTGGTGGTGGGGGTGGTACTTCTTCCTGTCGGGTAATCGGGATAATTTCTTCCTCAACGTCCTGATCGCCCATTTCGCCAAGGCTGTTTGCTTTACTTTCCGAGCTTGTCCATTCGAAAGCCAGCAGTAAAGTAGATAAAACTATTACAAAACCAACCTGGAGGAATATCGATCTCTTGTTCTCCAAATCAGCAATAGGTGTCTTTTTAGTTTCCATTTTTTCTAATTTTAAAATCAAGTAAAAGTAGATTTTATCTATAAATACTCCAAATTATTTTTTCTGATTCTTATCATACTCAAATTCAACAACGTGTCGTCTAAAACTTTTATTATTCAACAAAACAAGGAAATAATAAATATAGATGATTGTTGCAATAATAAAGATTTTAACAATTATTTTCAGGCAACCGCTAAAATGAAAGCAAGTTTTTATATTTTTGCAGCCATAAATGCAGCTTACAATAAATCAAGTTGCAAAAACATGGGGCATTAGCTTCCCGATTGCATCGGGACAGGCAACTTCGCTAATGCTGGATAAGATGAAGGAAGTTGAAAAGTGATTTTGGGGCATTAGCTTCCCGATTGCATCGGGACAGGCAACTTCGCTAATGCTGGATAAGATGAAGGAAGTTGAAAAGTGATTTTGGGGCATTAGCTCAGTTGGCTAGAGCGTTTGACTGGCAGTCAAGAGGTCAACGGTTCGATTCCGTTATGCTCCACAAAGATAATGAGGCAGTTAGGTTGTTAAAAAACTTAGCTGCTTTTCTTTTATACATACGAATAAACACACAAAACAGCTTTGTTTGCCTCATCCTCTAATTTTCCGATAAACAGGGATTACTCATAAATTCTTAGGCTTATCAGCTCCCTCGGTATTGTGTCAAAGTAGCTACCAAAAGCAATTAATTCATAAAATTTATAATATTTGCATAAAATTAATTTTTATTTTGGTAATTGATTTATCAGAATAAGATTCTTGTAAATCATAAAGAAAAAAATAATGACAAATTTAAAAACTCCATTCCCTGTTACAGTACTAATATTGCTTTTTGTGTGTTTTTTTTCATTTTCATCAATTGCCAAAATAAAAATAACGCGTGTAGAGCCGCCAAATTGGTGGACGGGAATGGAGAACAGCCATGTACAAATTATGGTGTATGGCGAAAATTTGTCGGGCTGTGATGTAAAAATTGATTATCAGAGCGTAAATATTTTAGATGTAATCACTGTTGATAATTCAAATTATTTGTTTCTGAATATTGAAATTGATAATACTGCAAAGCCGGGGAAATTTTCTATTGATTTTTACAAGGATGGAAAAATAAAGGCCAATTATCAATATCCTTTGCTTAAACGAAAGTTTTCAAAGCGTTTACGTGGTTTCAACAGCAGCGATGTAATTTATTTACTCATGCCCGATCGTTTTGCAAATGGAGACCCTCAAAACGACAATATGCCCGGAATGTTGGAAAAAGTCGACCGTAAAAATCCAGATGGAAGGCACGGTGGCGACATAGCCGGAATTACTCAAAATCTTGATTATATTAAAAACTTTGGAGCTACGGCACTTTGGATAAACCCACTACTTGAAAATAATCAGGAAAAGTATTCATATCATGGATATGCAATAACTGATTTTTATAAAACCGATTCGCGCTTTGGTACAAATCAAAATTATTTCGATTTAGTAAAACAATGCCATGATATGGGGATAAAAGTCATACAAGATCAGGTATTTAACCATTGTGGGAAATCGCATTGGTGGATGAATGACCTGCCACAACAAGACTGGATACATCAATTCGATGAATTTACGCGCTCAAATTTCAGGGTCAGCACACTTGTCGATCCTTATGCCTCGCAAGCCGACCGCAATAAAATGAGCACCGGCTGGTTCGATAAAAATATGCCGGATTTGAATCAGGACAATCCCTTGTTGGCCAACTATTTTATCCAGAATAGTATTTGGTGGATCGAAAATGCATGCATTGATGGGGTCCGTGTTGATACTTATCCCTATCCCGGCCAAGAAATGATGAAAGAATGGACAAAACGGGTGCGTAGCGAATATCCGGATATTACTTTGCTTGGCGAGGTTTGGGTTGGCACACCGTCGATTGTTTCGTGGTGGGAAGGCAAATATTTTAATAATTCGGGACTGAATTCGGTTTTCGATTTTGCAATGTACGATGCCATGAAATTTGGCTTTAACGAGGACGAAAGCTGGAACAATGGGATTGTCCGTTTGTACGATTTACTAACTCAGGACTTTTTGTACAAAGAGCCTTTTAATCATGTAGTTTTTGTCGATAACCACGATGTAGAGAGGTTTTTCACAAATATAAACGAAGATTTTCGCAAATATAAAACACTACTTTCTTATATTCTCACTACAAGAGGGATTCCTTTGATTTACTACGGAACAGAATTATTGATGACCGGAGAAGAACACCTTGGGCATGGCCACATAAGAAAAGATTTCCCGGGAGGATGGCCAGAGGATGAAAAAAATGCTTTCACAAAAAAAGGCCGCACAAAAGAGCAAAACGAGGCATTCTATTTCGTTTCAAAATTAATAAAATGGCGAAACAAAAATCCCGTTATCCATTCGGGACAACTCACACAATTTATTCCCTATGATGGTGTATATGTATATTTTAGACAGAACGATAAAAAAACCATAATGGTAATTATCAACAGAATAAAAAATGAAAAACAATTGAACACTGTCCGTTTTACCGAATGTATGGCTGAATTCTCGAAAGCAAAAAATATTATTTCTGATGAAATCCTGATGCAAATTGATGTGATAAAACTATTACCTGGCGAACCGCTAATTCTTGAGTTGATGGAGTAACTGTTTAAATTGTTGATTATCGGAACGACGCATATTGGAAGTTGATTTTTTGGATAGTCAATTCGGCTTTTTTCATTCTGAGGAAAAAGCATTTCTTTGTGTTCTTTGCGTATTTTTTTCTTTGCAGACTTTGCGTAAAATAAGCATTACGTCGGTTTCACGCAAAGTTCGCAAAGGTTTAAATGTAACAAAAGTGTTAAACGATAAAGAATCAGCAAAACTGCCCTGACTTTGTTACAAGACAATAGTAATTTGCCTTGACTTTAGTACAAGATAATGCAATATTTGCCCTGACTTTGTTACAAGATAATAATAAACTGCCCTGACTTTAGTACAAAATAATGCAATATTTGCCCTGACTTTAGTACAAGATAATTGAATATCTGCCTTGACTTTAGTACAAGATAATTGAATATCTGCCTTGACTTTGTTACAAGACAACAGTAAACTGCCCTGACTTTAGTACAAGATAATTAAATATCTGCCTTGACTTTAGTACAAGATAATTGAATATCTGCCTTGACTTTGTTACAAGACAACAGTAAACTGCCTTGACTTTAGTACAAAATAATGCAACATTTGCCCTGACTTTAGTACAAGATAATTGAATATCTGCCTTGACTTTGTTACAAATATGTATTATATTTGCCCTGACTTTATTACAAATAGTATAATAAAAATAATGAATATTGGCCTTTACACGACACATATCGAAATACTTACAAGATTGGAAAGAAAGCAGAAACCGTAAACCTCTTGTTTTGCGAGGTGCACGACAGGTTGGAAAAACAACTATTATTGGGCAATTTGCAAAAAGCTATAAACATAGTATTGCATTAAACCTGGAAAAACCGGCCCATATTTTCTTTTTCGATAATTACAATGATGTAAAGACCATTGTTGACGCATTATTGTTATCACATAAAATCCCTTCAAACAATTTAAAAAACACAATTCTTTTTATCGACGAAATTCAGGAATCACCAAAAGCTATTCATTTACTAAGATTTTTTCACGAAGAAATACCGGAGCTTCATGTTGTAGCTGCCGGTTCGTTGTTGGAATTTGCTATGCGCCACATAAGGGGCTTTCCTGTTGGCCGGATTGAGTTTTTGCAACTCTACCCTCTCAATTTTTCCGAATACCTCGATGCTATAGATCATAGCGCAGCATTGGAACAACTCGGACAAATTCCGGTAAATTTATTTGCTCATAATATCCTCTTAGAGCTTTTTAACCGTTATGCTATTATTGGAGGAATGCCTGAAGTTATAAAAGTTTATTTGCAAAACAATAGTATTTCCGATTTGCCTAAAATTTACGAAAGTATTTGGGGGGCATACAAAAACGATGTCGAAAAATATACCGACAATGAACTGGAACGAAAAGTAATAAAACATATAATGGCTTCGGCTCATTTATATGTCGACCAACGCATTAAATTTCAGAACTTCGGCAATTCGAATTATCGTTCGCGCGAGGTTGGCGAGGCTATGAGGCATCTTGATGATGCCAGGATTATTCAATTAATATATCCTACCACGAATGTAACAATTCCTATTCGCCCCGATCTTAGGAAATCGCCAAAACTACAATTATTAGACACCGGCCTGCTTAATCATACATTAGAGATACAATCGCAATTATTGGCTTTAAATGATTTGGACAATGCTTACAAAGGTGCAATTATCCCACATTTAATTACCCAGGAGTTGATGTCGCTAAATACCATCAGCCACAAAAAACCGGCATTCTGGGTAAGGGAAAAAAAGCAGGCTTCTGCCGAGGTCGATATAGCTTTTTCTTACGATGGAAAAATAATCCCGATCGAAATAAAATCAGGTAGTACAGGTTCGCTAAAATCTCTGCATCAATTTATAGAACAATCTGAACATCCTTATGCAATAAGAATATACGCCGGTGAGTTCAAAATTGAAAAAGCAAAAACACCGGGTAGATTTCCATATCTTCTTATGAATTTACCTTATTACCTTAGCACGAAGTTGCCACAGTATATTGAGTATTTCTTAAATGAATATAAATTTAAATAATATCTTAAATATTACAAAATATGAATTTAAACTTGAAATATTTATCGCTGTTAATAATAATTATTGTTACAGAAATATCATGCAATACGGAACAAAAAGTTACACCAAATTTAAAACAAGATGCCATTGTTGGCCTTGCAAGCATCTCGACATTAATGCCCGGAGAAAATTCATTAGGCATCGAAGATTTTTTTCTTAATCCCGGAGAAATTGATTCTTTCAGGTTTTCAGAAAAAATCGACTTTGAATTAAGCAAAGACAAAAAGTCCATCTCATTCGACACACCTGAAAATATGCCGGTTTTGAGTAAGTTAACTTGTTTTATTGATGAAGAACCATATACAATTTTGCTGAAAAAATCGCGTAAGCTAAATCATAAATTAATTTTCAATCCAGAGAGAAAACAAATTAAAAAAGTTCAATTAGCCGGCAGTTTGAATGATTGGAACCCCGAAGGCAGCGATATGACTTATGCTGATGGGAAATGGGAAATTGATTTATTCCTGAACCCCGGGAAATATCATTACCAAATTGTGGTTGATGGCAATTGGATTTTAGACCCTGCCAATCCTATAAAAGAAGATAATAATATTGGTGGGTTCAATTCGGTGCTAATGGTTGGTAATTCAGGAAACAAGAGCCTGCCCAAGCTACAAACCGAATCGTTTTCGGAAAACAAAATACGTATCGGCATAAATAATACAAACGAAAAAACAATTGTACTTTGGCAAAATTATGAATTGTCCCCTTCCGAAATCAGTAAGACAAAATCAGAAATAGTTATAAATATCCCCAATGAAGCTACTGCGATGAAACGTTCGTGGATCCGCTTGTTTTCATTTAATGAAAATGGTATGGGCAACGATCTTCTCATTCCTCTTGAAAATGGAAAAGTAGTGGAATCGGTAAGTAAAATTGACCGTTTCGACAAAGAAACCTCAGTACTTTATTTTATGATGGTCGACCGTTTTAGAAATGCTAATACCGAAAATGATTTAAAAGTTAAAGACGCAGAAGTACATGAACGAGCAAATTATTATGGTGGCGATTTGGCTGGTATTATCGAAAAAATAGAAGATGGCTATTTCGAAAAACTTGGGATAAACACAATTTGGTTGTCGCCAATTGCGCAGAATACATGGAAGGCTTTTGTCGAATTTCCTGAGCCTTACCGCAAATTTACGGGCTACCACGGCTATTGGCCCATCTCGCTTAACAGGATTGATAAACGATTTGGCACCGAACAGGATTTGCAGAAACTTGTTAGCCTGGCACACAAAAAAGATATGAATGTAATTCTCGATTTTGTGTCGAACCATGTTCACCAAAACAGTTATTTGTACCAAACCCACCCGAATTGGGCTACAAAATCAGACTTGCCCGATGGCAGTAAAAATATCAGGATGTGGGATTCGCAACGACTTACAACCTGGTTCGACACTTTCCTCCCAACACTCGACCATGCAAACCCGGAAGTTCGCAAATATGTTTCGGATTCGGCTTTATTTTGGATCGAAAACTACAAGCTTGATGGTTTCCGCCATGATGCCACAAAGCATATCCCCGAAATTTTCTGGCAAGACCTTACCAAAAAACTGAAAAAGCAGATCGTAGCTAAAACGGGGAAGCGACTTTTTCAGATTGGCGAAACATTTGGCAGCCGCGAACTTATTGGCAGCTATGTAAGTTCGGGAAAGTTAGACGGCCAGTTCGATTTTAATTTGTACTGGGATGCCCGTTCGGTGTTTGTCATTGAAGAAGAATCGTTTGAAAAACTTGATAATTCAATAAACGAAACTTTTGCATATTATGGTAATCATCACCTTATGGGAAACGTTACGGGAAACCACGATATGCCGCGCTTTATTTCTTACGCCGGTGGTGCACTTGCTTTCGACGAGAATAGCCAGGAAGCAGGCTGGAAGCGAGATATTAAAGTTGACGACCCTGTAGGCTACAAAAAGTTAAGCTCGCTAATAGCTTTTACCATGACAATTCCCGGAGTTCCGGTAATTTATTATGGCGATGAATTTGGAATGCCGGGTGCAGGCGATCCTGATAACCGCCGCCCCATGCGTTTCGACAAGCTATCGGACAACGAAGTGAAAACAAAAGAGATTACCTGTAAACTTGTTCATTTGAGAAAAACAGAACTGCCATTAATCTTTGGTGATTTTAATACGCTACTTGTTGCAAAAGACGTGTATGCTTACTCCCGAAACTATTTTGACCAGATAGTAATAGTGGTTTTTAATAAAAATTCAGAAGAGAAAGAAATTGAAATAAATTTGCGTTTTCAGTTTAAAGAAAAAAGCCTAATAAATAATTTTGGACATAACTTTACAATTGAAGATAATAAATTAAGAGTTGTTCTAACAGCAAATTCTTTTGAGATTTTTAGCTTGAAAGAATAAAGACAACTCACCGAAACTCAATATCACCGGGCATCATTCCCACAGTAAAAGAGTCAATGGGCTTACCATTACCGGTAAAACGGTAAAGCGTGCCGGGTTGCAAGTAATTTCTTGCATCGCTTGCATATATGGTTGAGGTGCCAGGCTGAATGCCCAAACCATAAAAAGTGCGGTTCTCCTTTTTTATAAACGGGTTTTGTGGCAGGACAGAATCATCGATCGACATGGCAAAAATACCACCACTAATGAAAAACAAACTGTCGCCCGCCTGATTAGTGCAAAGTTTTTTTGTAAGCCATTCGTATCCCGAAAATGTAAAATCTTTTTCTATTTCGAGGCTTATCGGATCGATACATTGCAAACGGGGTAACTGCTGACCACCGGGTATCCCTGCATAACCACCATCGCAAAGCAGCCATAATTTTTCGTTTTTGTCAAACACCATGCTGTTTGGTTGCAAGCCGGTTTCGACAGAATCAATTACCTCGTCATTTTCCGTGTCGATTATAAACAATTGGTTCCCAAACGACCAACTTAACACATATAATTTATTATTCAGAAACAACATGCTTTCGCTGCTATGTCCAAGATTAATTGAACCGGAATAAGTAAAATCTTCGGGATTAAAAATCGTAATGGAAGTATTGTACAAATCGGAAATATATGCTTTTTGATTGTCGGTGAAACAAATTTCGCGGGGCGATGTAAGCCCTATTAACTCGCCACGGTACAAAAAAGTGTTTTTGTTGATACAGTAAATCCGCCCCGAATTGTTCATCACAATATAGGCCAACGAATCGCGGATTTGCATTGATTGGCCCACATCGCCCAATGCTGCGCCGTTTACCTGTTCAAAAATATTGTTGTACATCTTATTCGAATCCAAATCGAGCAGCGACAACGAGGCATTGCTCCAGGAAAAAACCCCTTCGTTCAAAACAAAAACTGCATTCGAGTTGCTTGTTGAAATATCGGGGATTTTTCCGCTTTCCTTGTTACATGCAAAAATCAACAAGGCAAGGGCAAATATCAATAATATAGGAGTGCCTTTATTAGTAAGATTTGATTTCATTATTTAAAGTATTTAATCTGTTTCAGATTTTTATGAAAATTTTTATTCCGTAATTCCTGCCCGGCATAGCACGTTGGCGAATACTTTCGTAATCAATATTGAAAATATTATTAATTTGAAAAGTAAGCCCGGCTTTAATTTTTTTGATATTTACATTTTTTCCAATCGACACCGAATGTAGAAAAAACGCCGGAAGATCGTAAAACGATCTGTTGTATCCATAACTTGTATGCCGTATTCCTGTAAATTTAGTAGCATACCTAAACGAATAGCCTTTAGATTTCAAATTAAAGTCGCCATGGGCAGTTTGCCCTGGAACATAAATCAATTGTTCGCCATTTTCCTTATTGCTATCACCCCCCTGTTCGCTGGTGGTGTGCGACAAGCTAAAACCAAAATTGAAGGCATAATCAACAAATCCGGCTTTTCCTTTCAACAAAATATTACTTTCGATGCCTCTGCTGAACACTTTTTCTTTGTTTTCCGGTGTCCACCAACCAAATTGTGTTGGTGCCCAAAGTATCCAATTGCTAATGTGCGAGGCAAAAGCTGTTAGGTTTATCTCTAAATCCTGATCGGCAATCTGTTCAAAAACATGCAGGCTGAGTTCTTCCGAAATTCCCTGCTCAGGTTTCAAATCGGGATTACCACCAGGAATGTAATATAAATCGTTCATCGACGGATAATGGTAATTGCGCGCTATATTCCCTTTCAGTTTCCAGTTTCGCCGCTTGTGCAATTTATATTCAAAACCCAGTAATGGTGCAAATTGATAATCGCCCAAATCAAGAAAACTATTCCTCCCCATAAACGAAAGCACGAGCCTCGATCCAATCTGCCGATAAATGCCGAAAAAAGCCGATACTTCGGTCCTGTTTTTTACGAAACCTGTATCGTCAGCATTATTCTTGACTTTAGCACTGTGCCGGTTTAGATCAAGCCTGAAATTCAATTTAAAAATTTCGTTTTTGCTGAAAGAGTACGACATGCGATTGAGCCAACTTATGCTTTTGTTTTCGGTATCGGCAGCCACAATACTTTCAATAGGGGGTAAATCACCATCGTCAGTTCCAATATTTTGTAAAGGATAATGATAAAGATGGTAATCTAATTTTTGCCTTACCATAGCCGATTGCAGTTGCCACGAACTATTTTTTTCATAAGTCTGCCATTTTACTACGGCCCGTGTACTTATATCGTACTGAACTTCATCGTGGTTGCTCCCGTTAAAAGTTTTCAGCGGAGGGATTTCGCGTTCGGTATTTTCGTGCCAAATCAATAGCGAAAAAACATTTTTATTGTTTGGCCTGTAATACACTTCTTGTAAAATCCCGTAACGGCCTGTTTCAGCATTTATCTGTTTTACTCTTTCTTTTCCTAAAGGGATATTGCGCCAATACGGGAAATTGTTTTTAGCTTTCGCAAAAGTAAAACGATTGCCAAAACTCCATTTACTATTGCTCCATTTTAAACCGGAATAAACCGAATTGCTGCCAAAACTTACCTTCTCTTGCCCAAGTTTTACATGAAAGCCTTTTTCGAAACTTGATTTATTGACCAATGAAACACAGCCACCAAGCCCGCCACTTTGATTTTGAAGAGAGCCATTGCCGTGCGTTAGTAAAATTTTGTCGGTAAAAGCTACAGGGATAAGCGAAAAGTCGACCTGTCCGGTAAGCGGCGAATTTAGGCTTATGCCATTCCATTGCACCACTGTATGCGAGGGGCCGCTTCCCCGCATCGACAAAGTGGAAATACTGCCCGGCCCGTAATCCCTTATGTTTACACTGCTGTTTGCCGATAATAATTCCGAAAGCTGCCCCATCGAATAATGTGCTATTATTAACGAATCTATTTCGATACTGTTAATAGTAGCTTCAGAAATATCGCGTTGAAAAAATATTTCTACCTCCTCGATTTTTACAGTATCGTTTATCATTTGGCAAAAGCCGGCAAAAGGAAATCCCAAAAGAAAAATCCCTAAAACGAAACTATATTTTCGAAGTTTTTTCCGCATTATTCTATCTGTGTTATTGTTGTTGAACCCTTTTGAGAGTTCTATCATTTATTATTTATTGAATAATGAATTTCTTAGAAACCGACCGGCGGCCTGCACTGACATTTACGACATACATCCCGGTTTTAAAAAACTGCAAATCAAATTTATTTATTTCTGAACTAAGATTGACAGACAAAATATTTTTTCCATCTATACCATAAATATTTACCCTTGCTTTTTCAATGGCCGGATAATGTGTTTCGATTAAAAGTTTTTGCTCATCATTTAAAAACAAAATTTTTATTCCTTTTTCTGATAAATGGTATTCCTCAACTCCTACGGCACTATGAATAATCCCAAGTGCATCTAAATCGAAACCCGACGAGTTGAAAGGGGTTGGCCAGGGATCGTTCACAATATTTCCCTGCGAATCGTAGCCGGCATAAGTAGTGTCGATACTTCCAACCACATCAATCAAACGGATATAGGAAATCTGGTCCACATCAAGCCCCTGCTCGTTTTTCAGTTCTTCAAGGTCGAAAGCTGTTCCGAACATCTGTCTGTACTTTCCGCCAAAATTGCGGATCAGGCTGGCATCCATTGTACCAAAACCATCAATCTGAACATCGTTCGGAACATTTGAAATAGCATCGAAACGCACAAAATTTTCGCCATCGGAGCTAACTTCAACAAAACAAAGTTCCAGGAAATCATCAAGAAAGGAATTTTCAAACACAGCAAAATCAGGCCCCTGTCCATTCATAAGCGGAGTATCGAAATAATAAACGGCCACACCTCCATCGCCCAAACTCACAAGCATATTATCGGCCATGCCAAGTGCGTCAGCTTCGGTACCATAATCGGCATTGCCCAGCGATGGTTCATCAATATTCATAAAGCCCCGTTCAATAATCACCTGGCTGGCCCAACCTGTAAAAACCGAACTGTCGACATAAATTGCTGTCGACCCCTCCTGCCCTGCCGGTGGCGCAAATTGTGCCATCAATCGGAAAGAATATATCAGGATAAATAGCAATATTAAAATTTTTAAGAACCTCATTCTATCAGAAATTATTCTTTAATAAATATGCCTGAATATTTTTCCCTGTCGTTTCTGATGATTACAGAATAAATACCGTTTGGTAAAAATCTAACATCTACCGGTTCGTTTCCAAATATTTTTTCTGAAACCAACAGCTTGCCATTCATGTTGATGATTTCAATATTTGAAAATTTATTTCCTGCCAGATTGATGAAAATAAAATCGCTGCATGGGTTTGGAAAAACTTTTATAAATGTAGTTTTCCTATCTACAATTGAAGATGGTGCAGGAGCAGAAACAGGGTTGCCCGGTAAATTTATGGGGTTCCAGTTTTCATCTACCGGCGAGTAGGTGCAGCCAAACCAATCGCCGTCAATCAAAGTGGTTGACAATCCTATGTTCATCTGCCAAAGACTTGAATCAGTACGTGTAGTTGTCATCCACCATTCCGGGTTTCCGCCTAAACCGCTTTGCTGGCCATATATAATATCCATCAGAAAACCACCACCTAAGTTTACTGTCAGGGCAGGATAGGCATTAGCAATAGCAATAATCATATTTTGCGCGCTTGCACTACCATCAAATTGATAACCAAAGGCCACAGATTCCGATTCCAAACCAGAATTGAAATCAACAACAAATATGGAACGATTAGAACCAGTTCCTACCCAGTAGGAGATTTCGCCCGGAGAAAACTCCGGTGTATTGTCTACAATGCTTCCGGAAACATTTAGCGAAAGTGTATCATCAGCAAAGCTTATTTCAAGAATAAAAGAATAGCTTCCTTCGTCAACCCATCTATGAAAAGAAACGGTACCCTCAAGCGTATCACCAGGTGCAATTGAATTACTGCTCGGATAAAGAGCAAAAGGGAATCCCATTGACGGAAAATACTGAATAAACACTGTGTCGATACCCTGATTTACAAAATGGCAGGGCATTGTTGAAGTGATATCGGCTCTTTCTTTTTCACCGAAATCAAAATTACTCTGCAACAAGACAACATCTGTTGCACTTAAAGCCAATGGAACAATGGCTACCCATGCCAGAAGCAGGGATTTCAAATAAATTTTCCTCATGTCTCAATAAACTTAAAATTAAACTTAAAATCTTTAGTCTATTCAAAACAAACGGTCCGAGAAGGTTTTCGATAAACTTGTCAGGTTTATTCAAGCCTTTTCTCCGAAAGCTTCAAACAAATCCTTAGCGGCAGGTCTTCTGACTTACTCTGTCTG
>JAYENH010000958.1:0-6644 GCA_034721995.1 Bacteroidota bacterium | reverse complement strand
AAATTCTTTATCCCCTGCCTAACATAGACTTCGGTCTTCCGACTTCCGACTTCCATCTTCCGACTGATGTCTTCCTATATACTCCGGTGATTGATGCCTGCCGCATAATCATTTTTAATTATAAGATTTGATATTTCAGAAAAATGATTCGTACTATTAACAAAGTCGATCCCGCTCATATCAATAATTAAAAATGCCTGTCCGGGTTGTTGCTTGAAAAACTCGAAATAATTATGCTGAATATCCAACAGGTACTTTGCATCTATACCTGATTCGTAATCTCTTCCCCGATTTTTGATATTCGCTAATAACCTGTTGGTTTCTACATGCAGGTAAACGTATAAATCAGGTTTTGGCAATTGTTGATAAATAATATTAAACAGCTGTCTGTACAGTAAGTACTCATCTTCGCCAAGGGTTGATTTAGCAAAAATAAGCGATTTCATAAAGTAATAATCAGCAATTATAAATGAGCTGAAAAGATCGCGTGTACTTAAATCCTTTTTAAGCTGACTATATCGCCCGGCAAGAAATGAAAGCTCCAGGGGAAAAGAATAACGTTCGGGGTCTTTATAAAATTTGGGCAAAAACGGATTATCGGCAAATTGTTCCAACACCATTTTAGCATTGAATTTTTCTGCAATCATTTTTACGAGGCTGGTTTTGCCTGCCCCAATGTTACCTTCTATTACTATGAAACTTTTATTTGTCATATTACAATTGTCATTTGCTTCGCGCTATTCTATTGTCATTTCAATCTACATTTCGTAAAATACAACGAAATAATTGACACACATACGAAGCACAAATAACGCGAAGCAAATTATATCCTAATATTTCGGAACTACTCCTAAATTATAAAAAGCAAATGACATGTAGTCAGTGTATTCTTCAATATATTTTGTAGTTGGGGTTCCTGCGCCATGTCCCGCATCTGTTTCAATTCTAATCATTACCGGGTTGTCGCCCTTATGTTTTTCCTGAAGTGTAGCCATGTATTTAAAGGAGTGGGCAGGAACAACACGGTCGTCGTGATCGGCAGTTGTAACCATAATTGCCGGATGAGCAACTTCATTAATGGTGTGCAAGGGAGAATAATTCAAAAGGTAATTAAACATTTCGGGACTGTCTTCGCTTGTTCCATAATCGGTTGCCCAATAGCGGCCAATTGTAAACTTATGGTATCGCAACATGTCCATCACTCCCACTGCAGGAAAGGCAACTTTAAATAAATCGGGGCGTTGGTTCACTACTGCGCCAACCAATAAGCCACCGTTTGAGCCACCCATTATGGCAAGTTTTTCGGATGAGGTATATTTTTCATCAATTAAATATTCGGCTGCCGAAATACAATCGTCGAAAACATTTTGCTTTTTCATAAGCGTTCCGGCCTTGTGCCAGTCTTCGCCATACTCGCCACCTCCACGCAAATTGGCCAATGCGAAAACACCACCGTTTTCGATCCAAATCAGCCAGCGCATACTAAAGCCCGGGGTAAGACTTATATTGAAACCTCCGTAACCATATAGCATTGTTGGGTTTGTACCGTCCAACTTGATATCTTTTTTATGTACGATAAACATGGGCACTTTTGTTCCATCCTTACTAGTGTAAAAAACCTGCTTTGTTTCGTAAGGCTCAGGATTGAAATCTATTTTCGATTTCTGATAAAATTCCGAAGTATTACTTTCAATGTCGTACTTATAAACCATTGATGGGGTAGTGAATGAAGTTAATGTGTAAAAAGTAAATGAATCTTTCTTTTTGCCACCAAAACCGCCAACCGAACCAATAACCGAAAAATCAATATCGTAAAGATATTTCCCACGGATATCGAAAACCTTTGCAATGTCGTGGGCATCTTTCATGTATTGGGCTATTATTTTTCCTCCAATTAACGATACCGATGTAAGCACATCTTCGCTTTCGGGGATTACATCTTCCCAATTTTCCCTTGCAAAATTATTCGGATCGATACTGATCAGCTTGTATTTAGGTGCTTCAAAATTTGTCATAACCAAAAGCCTTCCGTTGTCGTGGTCTACAACATTAAAATCTTTTTCGAAATCATCAACAATTTTTTGAATTTCTGAATTCTTGCTACTTAAATCTTTTATGTAAAAAGCATTCCCTGATGTCGATTCGGTAACCGAAATAATCATATATTTTTCATCTTCAGTAATGCCGGCATGAAAACCCCATTCGGGATTTGAAGGGTCTTCGTAAAAAAGTTTATCTTCGCTTTGAGGAGTCCCTGCTTTATGATAATAGATTTTGCTGTTGGTGTTTACTCCACTTAAAGCTTCCCCTTCTTTCGGTTCGGGATATCTGGAATAAAAGAAACCATCTTTATACCAACTTACACCTGAAAACTTTGCCCATAAAATATGATCGTCAAGATTTTTGCCGGTAGCCACATCTTTTATATAAAACTCGTTCCAGTCAGAACCTCCGCGCGATATTCCATAAGCGGCATATTTGCCATCTTCCGAGAGCCTGAAAGCTGTCATTGCAACTGTTCCATCTTCCGATAAAGTATTCGGATCGAGGAACATGGTTTCGGTACCACCAAGCTTATCAAGAATATAAAGCACATTCTGATTTTGAAGCCCATCGTTTTTCGACACAAACCAGCGGCCACCGCTTTTAAATGGAGCCGATATTTTTTCGTAATCCCAAACTGTTGTTAACCGCTCCTTTATTTTATTCCTGAAAGGAATTTCATCAAGATAACCAAAAGTTACTTTGTTCTGAGCTTTTACCCAGGCTTTGGTTTCTTCCGAGTTATCGTCTTCTAACCAGCGATACGGATCGGCAACTTCTGTCCCAAAATAAGTATCGACAGTGTCAACTTTTTTTGTTTCAGGATAATTAAACTTCTGTGCTTGTTTTGCCTTGTCGGATGGTGCTGAGCATGACATAAATGCAATTGTTAAGATAATTAAAAAATAGTTTTTCATTTCAATAATGGTTAAATTGTTTAATAAATAGGTTCACAAAATATTATTCGCAAGAGGATACATCAAGATTTGTTAATTGAACCTTGATTTTAGATTTTCGTGCATGTACAAATTATATATCCATTCTATCAAACGACTGCGAGCATCTATTAATCCAAATCTCTGGGTTTTACCTTGAGCTTTGAATTAATAAAGCTTGCCAAATATTATATGTTTGCTGTTTCGGTACGGCTCCCTTTTAAATCTCTGTCGAACATATACATGTTTTTACCATCTAATAAATTCAATTTATCGAGGATGCTACGAACAGTGGCTTCTTCTTCGATTTGCTCGGTAACAAACCATTGAAGCCAATTTTGTGTAGTATAATCTCTTTCGTCGATACAAAGACCAACAATTTCGCTAATACAATTTGAGATATATTGTTCGTGCTCCAATACTTTTTTAAACATACTGTGAACATCTTCAAATTCGCGTGGAGGTTCATTTGTAGCGGGAATTATCGCCTTTCCGCCACGGTCGTTTACATATTTTATAAACTTTAACATGTGTGTATGTTCTTCGGCAGCCTGTAGATAAAGCCATTCGGCAGTGCCTTCAAAACCACTCGTCTCTGCCCACGATGCCATCGAAAGATAAAGGTTCGACGAATACAATTCTTTTTGTATCTGTGAATTAATAACAGCTTCGATTTTCTCTTTTAACATAAAGTTTTTCTTTGATTTAGACTATTGTTTATGGCTTCAAAATTATAAAAACTCTTGTAATCATGAATAAAGATTTTTTATTCTGAAAATTCCTTTTTTATGTTTCGCTTGCTTTCCCTATATTTGTAGTCATTCTAAAATTTCAATTATACAATTATGAAAAAAATTATTGGTCTTATTTTATGCCTTAGCATTTGGTATGTTGGGCTTAGTCAGGTAAAATCATCTGTTATCTCTGAAATGATTTTTAACAATGAAAATATTTTTACCAGTCAAAAATCGCTGACGGCAATAAATATTCTTGCATGGTCGAACGATTTTTCGGTCAGTGCCGATTGGGTAATTAGCAATGTTCCCGCAAATGGCGAGGATTGGATAATAACAACCAATGCCCCGGCGGGTACATATTCCAATTCGATTGGTGCTATCAATTCAACGAGTGCGGCAAATGGTTTTGCCCTTTACGATTCCGATTATATCGGATCATCGGGCGGCACACAGGATGCCAGCATTGCGACATCATCAGCTATTGATTTAACATTGTATTCAAATTTAGAAATAAGTTTTCAGCAATTATATCGGCGATACCAAAATGAGCACTGCTATGTTGGCATAAGCACCAATGGTTCCTCATGGAGCAATATTGAAGTAAATTCATCGGTAAGTTCCGGTACTACTGTTAGCAATACAGTTACAGTTGATATTTCTGCTATTGCCGATAATGAAGCAACTGTCTGGGTGCGTTTTCAGTATGTCGGCTCATGGGATTATGCCTGGATGGTCGACGATGTGGAAATAAACGGAGCGGTTGCCAATCAACCTGAAATTATTCTTGTTAACCCCGATGAAGCAGAACAAGATGAAACCCTTAGTGTATCGATAAGCGGTCAATACACACATTTCACCCAGGGCAGCGAAACAGTATGGTTCGAACAAGCCAGCCAGACAATTATGTCAGGCAGCAATATTGTAGTACAAAGTTCAACTCAATTGAGTATCGATCTTGCTGTTCCGGCAAATGCACCTATAGGAATGTACGATGTAAAAGTTCAAAACCCAAGCGATGGAATAATATCAAAATACAATGGGTTTGAAGTACTTTCGTCATCAAGTTCTCCAGGCTGGTCGTACACAAATACCGGTTCTAACCATTCTATTCTGATCCCTCAATTTGCCACTATTACAATAGATGGCACTCCTGTTGTTACAGGCGATTATATTGGAGTATTTTACAACGATGGCGGCACTTTTGAGTGTGGAGGTTATATGATATATGATGGTTCAACAAATTTCCTTGCAGCCTGGGGCGACGATTCAGGAACACCCGACAAAGATGGTTTCGATACAGGCGAGGAATTTGTCTTTAAAATATGGGATTCGTCATCAGAATTGGAATACAATGCTGTTGCAGTATACGAAACCGCGAGTTTCCCTAATACAGGATTCTATTCACCAAATGGCCAAAGTGGAATTTCTTCGTTGATTGCAACCAGTCAATCAACACAAACCCTATCGCTCGCTCAGGGCTGGGGGATGTTCTCAACCTACATAGAACCCGTCGATCCTTCTGTTGTTACTGTATTTTCACCTGTATATTCCGAACTTATTATTATTAAGAATGGCAACGGTCAGGTTTACTGGCCACCTTTTGTTGATATGATTGGTAATCTTATTATTGGTGAGGGGTATCAGGTTAATATGTCAACTGCCCAAACCCTTGATGTTACAGGAACAGCAGTAGCCCCTGAGCTAACACCAATCAGTATACAATTAGGATGGAGCATTTTTGGTTATTTACGCCAAACACCCGCCGATATAGTAACAATGCTAAGTAATGTGGTAAGCGATATAATTATTGTAAAAAATGCATCGGGCAGCGTGTACTGGCCATATTGGGGAGTTAACGGAATTGGCAATTTAACTCCTGGCCAGGGTTATCAAATAAATACAAGTAGTACTCTTTCGTTGGTTTTTCCGGCAAATTCACAAAATCAAAAAAGCATTCTGTACTTTTCGCAATACACACCTATATATTATAATACAATTAATCCAACAGGATGTAATATGAGCCTTGCAATTCCTGAAAGTTCATGGAACAAGATTCCTGCTATTGGTGATGAAATTGGAATTTTCACTTCGGAAGGTGTTCTGGTTGGATCGACAGCGTTTAATGGAGGCAACATTGCCCTTCCTGTTTGGGGCGACGATATTTATACATTTTACACAAAAGAAGGAATGTTGCCGAACGAAGAATTTGAAATAAGGCTTTACCAACATGCAACAAACCGGGAAACTACATTTACCGTAGAATCGTGGATCGAAGGAGATGGCATTTACAAAACAGATGGTTTGAGTGTAGCCGGGAAATTGCTTGGTAATACTAAAACAGCTTTGATGCAAAATATCCCAAACCCTTGTGGAGTAAGTACCGAAATTCAGTTTTACCTTGCTGATGATTGCTCAATAAAACTTCAGATATTTAATAGCCTGGGTGAATTTATAGAGGAAATTGCATCGGGGAATTTTCAGGAAGGAAAGCATAGCACAACCCTGAATACATTTTCTTACTCAGCCGGAAATTATTTTTACACATTAAATGTAGGAACTGAAAAGCTCACAAAACATTTTAAAGTAATAAAATAGAAAACTGATTTTTCAAAAATAAAAGAGCCGGAAACACCGGTTCTTTTTTTTTGAACTAAATCCTTTCAGCTTTGTTATCACAAATTATATTGAAAGGATTTGCGAAAAAGCAGAAAAGTTTTTATTCACACTATTAATTAACACTTTATAAACATGGAAGAAGCAGGAAATTATTTTGACAAATTTGTTGATTTATTTATTTTCTACGCCCCAAAACTTGTCTTGGCTATAATAGTTTTACTAATTGGCCTTTGGGTTATTAAATCAATAACAAAACTGAGCTATAAGTTAATGCTTAAAAGAAATGTGGATGAGGCACTAACATCTTTTCTTA
>JAYENH010000957.1:0-6657 GCA_034721995.1 Bacteroidota bacterium | reverse complement strand
AGTTAACTGCGACCAGGAACTGCCGGAATTTGTTGTTTCATATATGCCATTACTTGTAGCCGCATATAAAGTAGTAATGCTGGATGGTGCGAATAAAAGATCGTACACCACATATTTCTGCGAAGGTGTAAAACTCAAACTACTTGTCCATGTCGAACCTCCATCTGTCGATTTCAACACTCCTATCCCTTCGTTGTCATGTGTATTTCCTCCTCCCAACGACCAAACGCTGCCACCGTCTCTGTCGCCTGTGCCAATATAAATAGTGCTGGATGTAGAGTAATTAGAAGGTATTGCAATGGCACTTACTCCCAGAACGGTATTGTTATCGGTCAACACTGTCCATGACGAACCACTATTTGTAGTTTTCCATAAACCACCCGAAGGCGACCCAACCCAAAAGATATTATTATTAGATGGATGAAAGGCGATAACATTTACCCGGCCAACACCTTCTGCCCCTCCATTTGATGTATTGTAACCTATATTTGTCCAGTTACCGGAAGTGCTTTTGGGGGATTCAGGATATTTATCGAAATATTTTTCCATTTCTTCTGTTGTTGAAGTTTTAGGAAAATTCCCCATTCCATCAACCAGAAAGCCTGCTTTCCATTCCCATCTTTTAAATTGTTTCCATCCTGATGCTTTTATTTTTTCACCATTTTCTACATAGTAGCCATTTTCTACATTATATGGTTCCCAATAATCATTAAAAGCTTTTTGAAAATCCTGTAATTTCAACTCTCCATTTTGAAGTTTGTCTTGTGGCAGGTTGTCAACCCATGATTGTGCATTGCAGGTAAACCATACAAAAACTGACAGAGTAAGTGTAACGAAAAAACTTTTCATAACCATATTTTTTTAATTAGATAATCATTTCATCTTTTCCAATAATGTGTGCCTAACGAATAGTTCGCAAGTTACAAATTATTGCATAAAAATCAATAGCTCTAAAATTGGGGATTGGGCAAACACAAGAAATAATAATCTAAACTGAAAACGATAAAATCTTTTCAATGTAATAGATTTATTTTTGATGAAATTGTTTATCTTTGGGAAGTTATGAAGAAAATAGAAAATTTTATTCCCTTATATTATAAGGCTGTGTCTGAGGGGGTTGTGTTATGAAAAAAATATATTTTCAAGACCTCGGGATTAAGGGATACAAAGAAACCTGGGAGTATCAGGAAAAATTATTTCAACATTTGCTGAAATTAAAAGCAGGGAATGCCAGGCTGCCGCAAAAAGAAAAAGAAGTAACTCCCAACCATCTTTTATTTGTTGAACATCCAAATGTTTACACTTTGGGCAAAAGTGGTTCCGAGGCCAACCTCCTCATCAATTATGTGGAAATGCAAAACATCAATGCAACTTTTTTTAAGACCAATCGCGGCGGTGATATAACTTTTCATGGTCTGGGGCAGCTTGTTGCCTATCCAATTATTGATTTAGAAAATTTTGGCATGGGTTTAAAAGATTACATACACGCCCTTGAAGATGTAATAATTAAAACCCTAAAAGATTTTTCGATTGATGCCGCCCGACTTGATGGAGCTACCGGGGTTTGGCTCGATACCGATGATAAAATCAAAAACCGTAAAATCTGTGCCATTGGCGTTAAGTCGAGCCGTTTTGTTACCATGCACGGTTTTGCTTTTAATGTAAATACAAACCTCGATTTTTTCGACTATATAAATCCCTGTGGATTTACCGATAAATCAGTAACATCGCTCGAAAAAGAATTAGGGAAAAAGCAAGATTTTGAAGCCATCAAAACAAAAGTAAAAGAGAAATTTGAAGAGGTTTTTAAAATGGAGTTCAACGAAGCTGTCTTTTCTAAATAGCTTTATAAATTGAATTTACAAGAATATGCTATCGAAAAAAACACAATATGCAATTTATGCCCTTGCCAACCTTGCACGCAATTTTGGTAAAGGGCCTATTCAAATCGAAAGAATATCTAATGAGGAATCTATTCCAAGAAAATTCCTCGAGGCCATTCTTCTTGATCTAAGAGGCACCGGAATGGTCAACAGCAAGAGAGGAAAGGGCGGAGGGTACTATTTATTGAAGCATCCACAGGAAATTAACCTCGCTGATATTTACAGGCATTTCGAAGGGCCAATAGCACTACTTCCTTGTGTCTCTGAAAAATACTACGAAAAATGCAGTCAAAATAAAGATGAGGCAACTTGTGGCGTAAAATCTACATTGAAAGAAATCAGGGATAAAACTGTTGAAATATTGCAAAAAAGCACCCTTGAAGTGATTATTGGAAAAAAATCATGACTTTTAATACTCATGTGAAAATCGGGATTTAAAAATCGTCCGGGAATCATCGTAATCTACAAGCTCTCCTACCAATTGTTACAAGAAATCATCATCATCAAAAAGCAAGAAAATATTGATATTTCTACTTTATCGCCCGGCAATTATTTTATCCGTGCTACTGGCAAAAGTGATGTTTGGGTTGAGAAGTTTGTGGTTATTAGGTGATACCGCCGACAAATGACGATATTGATTTTGGTTTGCGAATAAAAACCGGTTCGGTGGATTGTTCCGGGGATTGTTCCGGGGATTGTTCGGTGGATTGTAGAGACGCACGGCCGTGCGTCTCTACGTGCGAATCGTGCGGATCGTCCAAACCGTCCAAACCATGCAAACCGTGCGGATTGTGCAAACCATCCGAACCATCCAAATCCATTTTTGGTTTTTCCGCGTCGGCTTTTTTGTATTGATCTTCCGACAAATATAAAAATTTCCATTTAATAATCACTCAAATAGAACTCAAACCGCATAACAAGCATCTGCCTTATTTTTTATTATTTTTGTCTGAAATTTTAAACTGACATTATGGAAACTAAAAATAAATCCAGGAAATTACCAATAGTAAATAAAGACTCATGGTTAGAGCCGGTGGCACAAGATGTTTTCGACCGATACCAGAGGTACAAAGAGCGTCTGAAACAAATCGAAAACCAACATGGCAGTCTGCTTAAATTTGCCGATGCCCACAATTATTTCGGTATAAATTTCGACCCAAAAAAGAAAGCCTGGGTATATCGCGAATGGGCACCAAAAGCACATGCCCTTTTTCTTACAGGCGATTTCAATAACTGGGATACGGAAAGCCATCCTTTAAAACGGGAAGAAAACGGGACTTGGGAAATCGAGCTTAACAAAAAAGAATATAATGATAAATTAATCCACAACAGCAAATTTAAGGTATTGGTACATTCCGATACCGGCAGTCATTACAAGATTCCGGCATATATCAGAAAAGTTATACAGGATGATGTATCGAAAGATTTTGCCGCTCAGTTCAGGAGTCCCGTAAAATTTAATTGGGAAGGCGATAAATTTGATCTTTCGCAGCATAAAGAGCTTTTTATTTACGAAGCCCACATTGGAATGGCACAGGAAAAAGAGGATGTGGGAACTTACAAAGAATTTACCAGGAATATACTGCCGCGAATAAAAAAGGCCGGCTATAATACCGTTCAACTGATGGCAATTGCCGAGCATCCATACTACGGATCGTTTGGCTACCATGTATCGAACTTTTTTGCACCCTCGGCACGTTTTGGTAATCCCGAAGATTTAAAAGAGCTTATAAAACAAGCGCATAAATTGGGGCTTGCCGTAATTATGGATGTGGTACATTCGCATACCGTCAAAAATGTCAACGAGGGGCTTAATATGTTCGATGGCAGCGACGATCAGTATTTTCATCTCGGCCAGCGTGGCGAACATCCATCGTGGGATTCGAAATTGTTTAATTACGGAAAAACCGAAGTGCTTCAATTTTTGCTCTCAAACTTAAAATACTGGATGCGCGAATTCCATTTCGATGGTTTCCGTTTCGATGGAATTGGCTCAATAATGTACTGGCATCATGGCTACGATATGCCTTTCGATCGCGAAAAATATTTCAACAAGGGCGTTGAGTTCGATGCTATTGTTTATTTGCAGTTGGCCAATAAGCTTATACATCAGATTAATTCAAAAGCCATTTCTATTGCCGAAGATGTAACCGGCATGCCAGGCCTGTGCAATCCTATTCACGAAGGGGGTATAGGTTTTGATTACCGTCTTGGCATGGGCATACCGGATTACTGGATAAAAATACTGAAAGATAAAAAAGACGAGGCATGGAATGTTGAGGAGATGTATTACGTAATGCTCGACCGAAAAGCTGATACAAAAACAATTGCTTACGCCGAATCGCACGATCAGGCTTTGGTAGGTGACAAAACCATTGCTTTCAGGCTAATGGACAAAGAAATGTATTTCAATATGCGTGTTAGCGACCAAAACGAGATTATCGACAGGGGCATGGCACTTCATAAAATGATACGATTATTCACAATTTCGTTGGGTGGCGAGGCATATATGAATTTTATCGGTAACGAATTTGGCCATCCCGAGTGGGTCGATTTTCCTCGCGAGGGGAATAACTGGAGTTATAAGTACGCCCGCAGGCAATGGTCCTTGGTCGATAGCATACAGCTGAAATATCAGTACCTCGGCAAATGGGACAAGGCAATGGTCGAATTAATTAAGCATTTTCATGTTTTGTCGGCAAATTATCCCGAAATGCTTATGCTCGACGACTGGCATAAAACTATTGCATATAAACGCGGCGAATTAATTTTCGTTTTTAATTTTCATGTAAATATGTCGATACCCGATTACGAATTCTATGTTCCCGAAGCCGGAAGCTATAAAATTGTCTTAAATTCTGACAATAGTGCTTTTGGTGGATTTGCAAGGGTCGATGAAGATATGTCGTTTCATACAATTTTCAACAAGGAAAAGAAAGTTAATATGTTGAAAATATACAATACAAACAGAACTGTGCAGGTTTTTAGGAAAACGTGAAAAAGCAAAAAGCGAAAGTAAAAAAGGAATATGAGAGAATATAACAAAGATTTAATCTTTCCTTATGAGTTCTTATATCCCTTATTTGCTTAGGTTTACAAAATTTCGTACTGCATTGGCATACTTGTTTAACCTATCTTATGTTTTGATGTATCTTTTAAAAATGGGATCAACATAAAATTCCTCCTACCTCAGAAAATCCGGATATAGTTTTTAATACATCAACAAAACGATCTTTTTACATTTGCAAGCTCTGCAAAAAAACCCGGATAAGATTTATTAACACTTTCGATACCCCGAATAGTTACCGGCCCTCTTGCTCCCAACGAAGCTGCTGCCAATGCCATGGCAATTCGATGATCGTTGTGGGACGAAACAATAGCAGAACGGATTTTGCCGGGATATATCAACATTGTATTTCCTTCAATTAAAATTTTAATCCCTAGTTTTTCAAATTCCTGTTGCAGGCTTTTTGCGCGGTTACTCTCTTTATAAATTAGTCGCTTTGCTCCTGTAATAGTAGAAACACCATTGGCATAAGCCGCAAGAACTACTAAAGGTGGAAACAAATCGGGGCAATTTGTAGCATCGAATTTAAAAGCCGGAATAGGAGATTTTTTGATAATTATATTTTTTGAAGAAATATTAATATCAACATTAAGAGATTTTAGAAGTTTAATAATTTCAGCATCGGCCTGTTGGCTGTTGACATTTAATCCTGTAATATTAAGATTGCCTGAAATCAGTGCTGCAATTATCCAAAATGCTGCCGCACTCCAGTCGCCTTCAACCACATAATCGCAAGACCGATATTTTTGATTCCCCGGAATATGGAAGCTATTTTCTGATAATTGATTAATCCGAATACCAAAAGCCGACAATACCTCAATTGTCATATCAATATATTGCTTGCTTTTCATGTTTTGAATTTCAATTTCTGAATCGCTTTTCACAAGGGGCAAAGCCATTAGCAAACCACTAATTAATTGCGAACTGATCGAACCATCAACTATTGCTTTTTTACCTTGCAGTGGTCCGCAAATTTCAATAGGAAGATAATCATTGTTTGTTGCAATTTTCACATCAAATTTTACGAGAGAATCAGCAATAAGATTTTGTGGGCGTTTAATAAGAGAGCCTGAACCCGTTAATTTTAAGGGAGTAGAACAAAGGGCAGCAATAGGAGAAAACAATCGTGAGCACAAACCGGACTCATCACAATTGAGGATACGCCCACCCGGATTAAATCCTCCTTTTATATTGATATATGGCGGGTTATCCAAAATATCAGCACCCAGTTTTTTAGCTATATCAATGGCAGCTAACGAATCCTTGCAATGATTGTGGTATTCGATCCTGCTGACACCTTCAGTTAGTAAAGCAGCAGCAATAGCCCGTTGCAAATAACTTTTCGACGAGGGGGCAGCAATACTTCCTGCTATTTCTGATGGATTAATTGTGGTTTCCATAAATATTCATGTTAAACACAAAGATAATGTTTTCCTTGATGTGTAACGATTTTTCCCAATTGACGATGCCATGTAATATGGGATATATTGAGCATTGTAAAGTTAACTGTTTTCTATCCAACATTCCATTGCCCCAAATAGAAATCTGACATGTTTCAATCTGATAGCTGCCGGATACTTCAAGATTTGTAAATTTATCGGACACTGAGCAATTTCTATTTGTTTAATTTATTTTGAAAGGATTACTTTGTATTTTTGAAACTTTAAAAATTATTTCGAATGATAAAAATTTACCACAACACACGAT
>JAYENH010000956.1:0-6668 GCA_034721995.1 Bacteroidota bacterium | reverse complement strand
TGCAGGAATGTGAGGATCGAAGTTCAGGTCTGCTTCGGCTGTTTCGTCAAATAAGGCTTCCCCGGTACTTGAAAACTGTGGGCCAACCAAAAATCCTTCTTTGCGTAAATCGTTACTTTCAAAAGTTTTATAGTGGTCTTCAACTGCGGCAAAACCATTCCATGGCCCTGCAACCATGTTATAAGTCTGGCTGCTAAGGTAGTGCAATGTACGCATGTGTATCCGTAAACCTTTTAAATCAGATTCATCGAAAGGTATGGTAAAAATATTTTCAGGTGAAGCAGCATTGTCGGCAAGGAAAGGATCAAGAGGATTGGACTGCAATAAATAATTCAAATTCATTACGCTGTCGCAATATACCCCTGCTTTTTCCCAATCAGGAATCCCTGTATAAACTTCAGCATTCAAATACAATTTTGCAAGTAAAGTGAATGCCATACCTTTAGTAACTGAAAAGTTGTTTCCCGAAACCGGCAGGTATTGAGTATTTTGTTCTAATTCGGCAACAATGGAATTAAAAATTGTTGCACGTAATTCTTTTGTAGGTTGCTCGGGTGCATCAAGATATGAAGTTACATAAGGGACATCACCGTAATTATCTATCAGCAGGTAGTAATAGAATGTCCGCATTGCTATCAGTTTTGCTTTTAATGCAAGAGCGGCATCATCGCTTGATTCCGGCAGCAAGTCTATTGCTTTGTTTGCTTCAAAAACGCCATCATATAAATGCGACCACATGCTATTTACAGCATTGGTGTTATTGTCCCAGGCATGTTGGTGCAGTACTCTCCATTTCCCGCCATCGTCCCAGTCGGTAAGCCGCACCGGAAAAACGATTTCATCACTTGTTACTTCCTGTGCCCAAAACCACCATCCGGCATCGTCAATTAAAGGGGCGAGTGCCTGATAAGTTGGAACAACATTTAAAGCTGCCTGTGAATCGTTTTCAGGAAAATTGTTTTCAGGTATTTTATCATATACTTCTTCGTCGAGCTTTGTACAACCAACCAAACCAATGGTCAGTGTTAATATGATTAATATATATTGTATTTTTTTCATCTCCTTAATTTTTTAAAATTTTGCATTTACACCAAAAGAAATTGTCCGTGTTTTAGGATATACATCGTACATGTCCAAGCCTGATTCAAGGCTATTTCCACTATAGCTTAATTCGGGATCGAGTCCTGTATAATTTGTAAATGTATAGAGATTGTTTGCTGACAGAAAAACCCTGAGGCTTTTAAAATATTTGAGCTTGTCGGTATCGAAATTATAACCAAACGAGACATTATCAATTTTCAGGAATGATGCATCTTCAAGGTAGTAACTGCTTATGGTTGGGTTATCGGTAAGTCCTTTTTCCCATTCGTCGAGTGCAGATTCAAGCACATTTAATGTGGGCAAGTCAATTGGATTGCCAAAAACCATTTTTGTAACATTCATCAATTCATAACCCACAACAGCACGTAAAGAAATACTTGCATCAAAATTTTTCCCAAACTGAAAGTAATTAGACCATCCAATCTGAAAATCGGGCTGTGCATCACCAACTTCCTTGAATTCGGCATCTTCGACATTTCTGGTTACACCACCAGCTTCGGTATAAAACAGGAACTCGCCATCTGACGATATTCCGGCATATTCGGGCATCCACCAGGTACCAACTGCATACCCCTTAGCTATTATCTGGGTATTGTTTAATCCTCCAACCAGGCCACGGCCTTTTACTTCATTGGTATAAAACTGTTCGATCTTATAGGTTTCGTTCGACAGTTTAACTGTTTTTGGTTTGTTGGTCGAAAAAGTAAAAATAGTTTTATAATCGAATTGCTGACGGTCAAAAATAATAGCTTGCATTGTTGCTTCGAAGCCATTATTTTCTATTTCACCAACATTGGCATAAGTGTATTTTGCTTTATTTGGTGGAGTAGGCACACCATATTTATATATCAGGTCGTAAGTATTTTTTCTGTAATATTCAAAACTTCCTGAAATCCTGTTATTTAAAATCCCAAAATCTAAACCGATATTCCATTCAGCATTTTCTTCCCACTTAATATCAGGATTTGGGTTTACATCACCGGCGTTTTCGTAAGAAATTACGGTTTGGCCTGTTTCTGGATCAATGGCTGTTCCTGCAGGTTGGTAGAAAATTGCATCGACATATACAGGAATTTCCTGATTTCCTGTAATCCCGAACCCTACCCTAAATTTAAGTTGGTCTAGTATATCGATATTTTCTAAAAATGCTTCTTTTTTCATATTCCAACTAAAAGATGCAGATGGGAACAAGCCCCATTCATTATTTTTTCCAAACTTAGATGAACCATCACGCCTTAAGGTTGCGGTGAGGTAATATTTTTTATTGAAATCGTAAATGGCACGTCCAAAAAATGAGATCAGGATAAATTCATTTTTGTACGATTTAATTGCTCCTGGTTCTAAGTTAAGCAACGATTCAAGATTATTCGACAACAAATAATCGGATGAAGCATCTTTCCCCTCAGCAGAAAAACCATCGAAAACATCTTTTTGATAGCCATAACCACCTATAACATTCAGGTTATGAACATCGTTGATTGTAGTTTTATAATTGAGGGTAGTTTCTAAAAGTTTCGAGTCTTTGTTTTTGTATTCCCTTTTGCCAGAACCATTGGTAAGGTTGGCAAACGAAGCTCGTGGCTCGAAATAATATTTTTCTTCATCATCGCGAACATAACCCAGGTTTACCTTAGCATTGAAGCCTTTAAATAATTCGAGATCGGCACTAAAGTTCCCAAGAATCCGTTTTGCATCCCGGTCGTTTTGAAATTGTTCGATTATAGCAACAGGATTGTTGTATTGAAAAGATTTGTCGGTTTCGAAATATGAGCCATCTTCATTGAAAACAGGGTCGGCAGGGTTTCTTCTGTAAGCCTGATAAATAACATTGCTTGGGTTCATTCCGTCGCCATAATTTATATAATCGTTGTGCTCCATGGTTCCAGAAAGCCTGGCCTGTAGTGTTAGTTTGCCATCCAACGATTTTTGTGTCATGTTTAATCGTCCAATTGTTCTCTGCTTTTGCGATCCTTCGATAACCCCGGTTATATCGCTATGCGAAATAGAAGCACGATAAGCAGAGTTTTCATCCGAACCCGAAAAAGCAATATTGTGCGATTGTGTAAGCCCCGATCGATAAATTTCATCCTGCCAATCAACATTTGCTCCATTATCAATAAATGTCATATTATTTTCAGAGGCAAAATCCCTAACCTGATCGGCAGTAAGGAAGTCAAGTTTCTTAGCAACATCGTCGTAAGATAAAACACCGGTATATTCTACACTGCTATGCTTCTCTCCTTTGCCAATCCCCGCATTTTTGGTAGTGATTAGGATTACGCCATTTGCCCCCCTCGAACCGTAAATGGCCGTTGAAGAAGCATCTTTAAGAATATTGAAAGACTCAATCTCTTCGGGGGCAATAGTAGTAGGGTCTACTCCGGGCACACCATCTACAACATACAATGGATCGGTGTTCGACGTAAAACCCGATGCACCACGAATTCTTACTGAAAAGCCCGAATTTGGATCGCCGCCTTTTTTTGTAATTACAACTCCGGCAGCTTTTCCCTGCAAGGCCTGAATAGGATCGCTCATTCTGCCTACATTTAATTCTTCGGCTTTGACCAAAGCCACCGCACCGGTTTTGTCGGTTTTCTTTTGAGTGGCGTAACCAATAACTATAAGTTCTTCGAACATCTCTGTGTCTTCGCCCAGTTCGAAGTTTACCGTGGCTCCTTCGGTGGTAACTGTAATTGTTTTAACCACTTTCTGGTATCCGAGAAAAGAGACTTCCAGATTTGTTGAGCCGGTGTTTATTCCTCTCAATTCGTATTCGCCATCGAAATTGGTCGAGGCTCCAATTGTAGTCCCCTCAATTATTACCGATGCTCCAATTAAAGCTTCGCCCGTAATCTTGTCGGTTACCTTACCTTTTATTGTGCCGGTTTGTGCAAATACCGAAGCCGCAATAAAAGAAAACAGGCCAAGAAAGAATATTATGCGTAAATTTTTTCCCATAGTCATAAAAATTTAGTTATTCTATTGATATTCTGAAATATGATACTTAACCATTTATTAATGACAAATTCGCTGCAAATTTAATAAAAATACTATCAAAAGCAGATTATATTAATTGTAAATGTATAAATATAAGTAAGTTGTAGTTTGCGATCATCTATATTTTACTTATTTCAAACGTTTGCAATTTTATGTTTTTATTTTCTTAAAAAATGTGAATTATTTTTAGATATTTGTTTTATGATCAATAGATCACATCCAATTATTAGTTATCTTTGACATTTGTGGAAATATAATAAAGCAAAAATAATTATGAGCGATCTCAGAAATAACTTAATGCCTTTTGAAAAAAAGCGAAACGAAACTTAAAATAATTATAAAAAAGCGAAATCAAACCCCAACACAATATGAAATCATTAATAAAAACCATTGTATTTTTCTTTTTTCTGATAACAATACAATCGGCAAGCTTTGCACAGTTTACATCTGCCGGCACCGAATTTTGTTTCTCCATGCTACAAAACAGGATCGATCAAAATGGGGCACCCACAAATTGTCTTTTATCAGAAGTAAACGTACGCTTTGTTGTAAGTAACAATTCAAACACAAGTGCATGGATTGAAATTGATTTTTCGGGAAACAACATTAATTACATGATCGATAATGTGCTCCATATTACTAGTCCAACAAGCAATGTCCATCAATTTTGGATTGGCCCTGACCAGGCAGAAATGATTGAGATTGTGCCTACAAGTTCGGTTACATATAATGATCCATGTCCGGGGGCAGGCCAGACAACATGCTTAGATATAAGGCAAGCAATTCTGATGAACAATGGACAGGTACAATCGAAAGTATATTGGGTAAAGTCGCTAAATAACATCGATGTAACAGTTTATGCCGAATCTCATCAGGGTGGTGGCCGCGATGCAAGTTTAATATTGCCTGTTCAGTCGTTGGGATATAATTATTATGCCGTATCTGTTGAGCCATCTCCTTTAGAATATGCCACAGTACATTATGGCGGAAACCTGGGTGGCCCCTCAGAAATAGGTATTGTTTCGCCTCACGATAATTGCGAGATATTTTTTAAGCTCCCCCCAACAGTTCCATTAACCCAGGCTGCCACTTCTAATGTTGATGGAACAAACAATAACACTATTACGGGTGGAGGTGTTACTCACACAATTGTATTGAACAAAGGCGAGGCATATCAAATCCAGTCCGACAATTTCGACCTTACCGGTACACGCATTTGGAGTTTCGACAGGGCATTTGCAGTATTCTCAGGTAATATGTCGATCGATATTATTGCAAATTCCGGATATTCAGCTTATGGCTACGATCAGGTTTATGCTCAATTGTTCCCTGTTAAAAACTGGGGGAACTCATACATTGTAACACCAATTCCAAACAACCAGGACGATCTTATTAAAATCGTAGCGCTCGAGGATTCAACCGAAGTAATTGTAAATGGTAGTTCTTTGGGTTTTATCAATGGTGGCGAAAATATTGAGTTTACATTGATAAATGGCACATCAGCATTTATCGAGTCGAATATGCCAAGCATTTTGGTTTCTCAGTTTTCCAAGTCGTCGCATTATAGTAATGGCAGCCATCAGAATTACGACCCTTCGTTGCTTGTTGTACCAACCCTGTTTCAAACCATCGAAGAAATTACTTTTTCGGTATTGCCCGAGATCGATTTTAGCAATCCAAATTGCAACAATAACATAAAAAAGGATTACGTAAGTATTATTGCCCACAACACCGAAACCAGTCTTGTGATGATCGACGATTTTGTCAACCCTCCTTACCTGGTACAGAACTTTCCATCTATCCACACCGTTTGGACTACCATAACCGGGAATACCGATTATTCATATTGCATTTTAGATGTATCAAACAATTCGATAACAGCAGCAGTGCCATATCATTTATACATGTCGGGGGCTGCAAATTTTGGCTTTAATGCAATTGTACATGGCCTCGATTGTGCCGAAGCTTATGCCTATGCTGCCGGGATAAATATTATTGTTGATTCGTTGAGCACACTTGCCGTGAGTTTCAGTAATTCGGCAGGAAGTTGTGTTGGCGATACCATTGCATTTTATTTGTCGGCCAATTTGCCTGTCGATTCTGTACATTGGGATTTTGGCGATACACTATCGGGAATAAATAATACATCGGGTTTTCAAAATCCTGTACATATTTTTGTTGAAGAAGGTTTGCACGAAGTTATCCTGATAGCATACTCAGGAAACATGACCGACACATTTTCGCAAAGTATTTTTATTTCAGCTCTTCCCGATTTTAGTTTTTTGCAAGATACTTTATATGATTCGGTTTTCCCTGCCGAATTAAATGCAAGCACGCCAGGATGTAGCTATTTATGGTCTGATGGTTCTACTGCTGAAACATTGTGGGTAACTTCTGGCGGAACGTTTTATGTAACTGTAACAAATGCTTCTGGATGTTCAGTTTCCGATTCTATATTTGTTGTTAACCTGGGCACTATTTATTCTATCCGCAACACAAAGCTTCAGGTATTTCCAAACCCTGCGAGCGATATGTTGAACATAAAACTCAACAATGGGAGTATCTGG
>JAYENH010000955.1:0-6688 GCA_034721995.1 Bacteroidota bacterium | reverse complement strand
ATTGGTTGATTGGGATGCCAGTATTCTGGCAAACTATCTGGAGTCCAGTTATAGGGGTATTGACTGATAATGCCCGGCAGGTGAAAATCTTGTATCAGGGTATTGTCATTTTGTACCATATCATCGACCCAGCTTGTGAAAACCGTTACAGTTTTCATCGATGGAGTGTTCATAGGCTGGCCAATTGATACATAATGAATTAAAGTATCGCCTGCGGCAAGAAATGGTATTGTATCGCTTATGGTAATTGTATCTACATGCAGGGTAACAGCAAAATTTTGTGCATCGAACAAACCCCTGTTTTCAATTTCAACAAAAAAAGTAGAAAGGGCATAAGTAAAGCAGTTTGTATTTATGATAGATAAAGGGGCAATGTTTTTTGTGTAATCAGAAACAGCTATGTTTGATGGCGTTACACCCGAAAGCGCAAGTAATGTTTGGTTCATTTTATGGAAAATGAATTTTACATTTTCCTTGCCACCCAATTCGTAAAAATGGTACACAAAATTTTCGTTGGCAGTTGTGCCATTAAAACTTTCAAGCTTGATTACTGTATCAACAAAATTTAAAGTATTTCCACCATCGGTTGAATATGAGAGAGTAATTATTCCAATATTGTCGAATGGTTGTGTGGCATCAATCTTAAAACTAAGAACAGGATAATCTATATTGCTGAAATCGAAACAGGGACTTTCGTATTGCTTATTAAAATATCCGGTTAAAAAATTAAAAGCACCAGGGCCGCTGTATGTCCATTCGGGATACTGATTATCAATATTTGATTTTATATATGGTAAGGTATCGATGGTAACATTTGTTGGGCGATCGAAATATACCAAATAATTATCGAAAGTATTTATATCGGAAATTGTATCGATCCAAACTTCAATATCGTCATCAGCGTAAGATAATTGATTTATTGAATCGGAAAATGTGTGTATAATGGTATCGCCGGGATTAATCGTTACTATACTTGTTTCGCTTTTTACACTGTCTCCATAAAAACGTAAATTAAGTTCGATTTGTGAAACCGGATTTTGACCTTTGTTTATAATCTCAACGCTTATGGCTTGCGAAAGGGTATCTAAGCATTTATTTGGATTAACAAAACGGTTTAGGCATAAGTCCTGCACCTGATTTTGTAGGCCGAGATAAAAATTATCGACATAAGAAATATTCAATGTTAAGCTGCCAAAGCGGAACTGTATGTAATTACCGCCAAGCAAGCTATCAAGGTTTAAATTGATTTTTGTCCAGGGAGTGAAAAGATAGTTTGACAGATTGATAGGGTTCCAAATTGAATCTGAATCAATTGCATACTCGAAAGGAAAATAGAAAGGTCCTGTCCCTAATCCTTGCCGCGAAAAAGCTTCGAAACTACACCTCAATTCAGAAAGGTTGCTAATATTAAAAACTGGCGAGTAAGCATGGTGCAATTCAGCAAAAATACTTGTTTCGCAAATTAATGCCCTCTTTCCTGATGGATAATAATCGGGTGTTAAAGCAGCGTCGGAACCAATGCCCCATCGGCTTTGGGAATTTATTGTATCGGGCTGGCCTGTAAAATACCAACTCGAATCAGCTGTCTCGAAGCTCTGAAAATATGGTAAAGCCGAAATAGTATCGTTTTGTGTATAGGCCTGATAATTAATGCCTGATAAAAGTAACAGAATAAAAATCGAATAGAAATATTTCATCATGGTTTGTTTTATTTATTTGCTCATAAAAGTAATAAATATTTTTACATCGTCCCACAGATCATTTTATTTCAAATCCAATATGTTTTCGTTGCTTTTGTTCTATTTCATACTTGCCCTTTTTAAGTAGTTAGTTTATTGCTTTATGAATTTTATTTGCTAAACTCCTAAAACTAAATTAGCATCGATATTGAGTTTTTTACTAATTAAACGTGCAACTTTTAATGTGGGTTCACTTTTATTGTTAAGATATTCGCTAACTCTTGATGGACTGACATTGAGCAACTTTGATAATTTCACTTGTGTTAATCCCATTTCATACATTCTTAGTTTAATAACCTCCACAAGTGTAGGGGCTTCGACCGGATAATGCACTTCCTCATAATCAGCAACCAACTCGGAAAGTAAATCAAGTTCTATGAAATTTTTATCATGTGCAGGTGTATCATTTCCAACAACTTGTAAAAGCTCCTCTATTCTGTTGCATGTAGATTCGTATTGAATTTTATTCTTTATTGCTCCCATAACTTTAAATATTTGAACAGTCTGTTTTGTCATACTCTGAATGAGTCCCTATAAACCTTATGTAAACTTTTTGCGATGCAAATATTATTATAGCAACCAATCGGTAAGTGTTTCCTTTATTATTAAAAACAAACCGGCTATTGCCTACGTTATCAACATTGTTAAAAGAATTCTTAATATCTGCAAAACACGTCCATTTATTACCCATTGTCTTTTTATACCATTCTTTCAGTGCTATATCTGCATCGGGATGCTTTTTTGAAAACTCCCTGATATTTGCAAAACTTACAATTCTCATTCATTTTTATTTGTTACAAAAATACGAATTTTGTTTTGAAAAACAAAATGTCGAGGAACAAACTTCTGGGCAAACTCATGAAGAAATTAATATTTACAGGCATCTCCCATTTCTCGGGTTACACTTTTTTAGCAATGTTGGGTTTCACAGAGGAAAAAGTGTAAACTACTTTTTGTGCTTTATGAAAAATGCCTATTTACGTTTACTGTTTTTTTAATTTATTGTATTTGCATTTTATTATTTTTTATATATAGCTTACTTTCCGATACAGAAATTCTTAAAAATATTTCCAAGTACCTCATCGTTTGTTATTTCGCCGGTTATTTCGCCTAAATAATGAAGTACTTGCCTGATATCCTGGGCAAGTAGGTCGGAGGGGAGATTGTTGTTGAGTCCGGCCATGGCACGTTCCAATGCTTCGCGCGATTTTTGCAAAGCCTCGTAATGGCGAATGTTTGAAATAACCACGCTGTTTTGTGCCAGATAGGAGAGGTCTACTTTTTTTAGCAGTACATTAATTAATTTGTCGATATTGCTATGGGTCTTGGCTGAAATAAAAACAAGCTCATCTTTTTCTTTATTTATATCTTCCAGGTTTTCAATTAGTTTTTTATGATTATCAGAAAGGTCGATTTTATTAACGACAATAATTAAATGCTTGTCTTTTAGCTCGGGTTTCAGGTTTTTTATGCTTGATTGAATATTGGCCATCGCCTCCGAAATATCGATTATAAGCAAGACAATGGAGGCTTTTCTGATTTTTTCTTTTGTCCTGTCGATGCCAATTATTTCTATTCTATCGTGGGTTTCGCGCAAACCGGCAGTGTCGATAAACCTAAATGTTATTCCTTTTATGTTGATAATATCTTCGATTGCATCGCGTGTGGTGCCCGGAATTTCAGAAACAATTGCACGCTCTTCTTTCAACAGGATATTGAGGAGCGTAGATTTACCTACATTCGTATTTCCCACAATAGCCACAGGAATCCCTTCTTTTATTACGTTCCCCAGGTTGAAAGAATCGGCAAGCCCAATAATTTTCCTGTTGATTTTATTCATGAGCTTCGCGAGCTTGGAGCGATTTGCAAATTCAATATCTTCTTCGCTAAAATCGAGTTCCAGTTCTATAAGGGAAATGAATTTCAGTAGTTCTTGCCTAAGCTCTTTTATTTCTTCGGAGAAACTTCCCCGCATTTGCTGCATAGCAATTTTATGTGAGGCTTCCGACGATGAGGCAATCAGGTCGGCCACCCCTTCGGCTTGAGATAAATCCAATTTTCCGTTTAGGAAGGCACGAAGTGTAAACTCTCCGGCTTGGGCAAGTTTGGCACCATTTTTAATTAATACTTTTAAAATATTTTCCTGTATATATTGCGAACCATGACAGGATATTTCTATCAAATCTTCGCCCGTGTAAGAATTTGGATTACGAAAAATGCTAATTATTACCTCATCAATAATAAGTTTATCATCTATTATTTTTCCAAAATGAATTGTCCATGATTTCTGATTGTTGAGTTTTTTATTTTTAGCAGCAGGTTCGAAAACTTTTTCGCAAATGCCAAAAGCATTATTGCCCGATAGCCTGATAAGTGCAATTGCCCCTTTTCCCGGAGCACTTGCTATGGCGCAAATAGTTGTGTCGTTAAGCATAGCTTATTTTTTTTGTAAAGATAAGGTAAAAAAGAGTTCATGATTTAGAGCAGAACGATGCTGATGCCTGGATTTAATTCGCCCATTATCCTTGTGTTGTGCGGCATACAAAAAAGAGACAACGCACAAATAGCACACCTGCCCGTTTCGCAGGCGGGTTTGGTTTTTGCCGACCTGTCTGCGTGCATCGCACAGGCAGGCACACAGGCAAACCTTGAAAAACCAAAAAGCCTGTCCCGATTTTATTTCGGGAAGCTATTTTTTTAGCCAACGCTCGACCGAAGAAATGAGATAGAAAAAGTATCTTTGTGATTGATAAATTTTAGAATTAAAGGATAAAGAAATATGGACGGAAAAAGTCTGACACCGCAGGAATTAAAACTGCAACAGTTGAAAGAAATATTACCCGAAGCATTTGCCGAAGGAAAAGTGGACTGGGAAAAATTAAAAGCGACTTTGGGCGAAGATATTAACTTTGCTAACGAAAGATATGTCCTGAATTGGGCAGGAAAAAGTGAAGCCTTTAAAATATTGCAAACACCAACAAGCAAAACACTTGTGCCAGACAAAAAAGAATCTGTAAACTTTAACGAAACCGAAAATATTTTTATTGAGGGCGAAAATCTTGAAGTATTGAAAGTATTGCAAAAAAGCTACTTTGGAAAAGTAAAGATGATTTATATTGACCCACCTTACAACACAGGAAACGATTCTTTTATTTACCCCGATAAATTTTCTGAAACCAAAGCCGAATATGCAAAACGTGTAGGCGACAAAGACGAAGAAGGCTATTTGACCAAAGACGGTATGTTCCGAAAAAACAGTAAAGAAAACGGACAATACCACAGCAACTGGCTAAATATGATGTACCCACGTATGTTTTTAGCTAAAAACCTTTTAAAGCAAGACGGTGTAATTTTTATCTCAATTGATGACAATGAAGTTCATAATCTTCGATTGATTATGAATGAGGTTTTTGGTGAAGAAAATTTTGTGGCAAATGTTATTTGGGAAAGAGCATTTTCGCCAATTAACTTAAAAAAGCATTTTTCAGAATCACATGATTATATAATTTGTTATGCTAAAAACATAGAACAGCTATCTTGTAATGGGTTAATTAGAAATAAAGCAGGCATAGACAGGTATAAAAATCCAGACAATGATATAAGGGGAGTTTGGCAATCTGATAATTTCTCAGTAGGCCCGGTTGTTGTTGAAAAATTATATGAAATCATCACTCCAAGTGGTAGAAAAATATTACCCCCAAGTGGAAGGTGTTGGCTTCTAACAAAAAAAAGGTTTGAAGAGTACAAACAAGATAATAGAATTTGGTTTGGAGAAAGTGGTAATAATGTTCCTAGAATAAAACGTTTTTTATCAGAAGTAAAACAAGGAGTAACACCAATGACATTATGGAAACATTCAGAAGTTGGACATTCACAACAAGCAGCACAATCACTAAAAAAACTATTTGATGGCAAAGATTTTTTTGACTATCCTAAACCTGTTGGGTTAATAAAACGAAATTTAGCATTATATACTAACCATAACGATTTCATCCTTGATTTTTTCTCTGGCTCCGCCACCACCGCCCACGCTGTTATGCAACTCAATACAGAAGATGGCGGCAACCGCAAATGTATTTCTGTTCAAATGCCAGAACTAACCGATAAAAAAAGCGAAGCCTACAAAGCCGGCTACAAAAACATAGCCGATATTGCCAAAGAACGCATACGCCGAGCAGGCAAAAAAACAAAAGAAGAAATCACAGAAAAAATAAAAACCAAACAACAAGAAATTAAAGAACTAAAAAGCCAATTAGACCTTGATGGAAAAGAAGAAAAAATCAAAAACTTAGAAACCGAAATTGAGAAATTAAAAAATCAAGATTTAGGATTTAAAACCCTCAAACTATCCGATAGCAATTTCAAGCAATGGCAACAAATAAAAGGCAAAGATGCAGAAGCATTAGAAAAACAAATGAAACTATTTGTTGACCCTGTTGCTGAAAATGCCACTATTGAAAATATGGTTTATGAACTTTTGCTAAAAAGCGGCAAAGACTTAAACAGTAAATTAGAACACAAAGACCTGCCTGACCTGTCCGTTCCGCAGGCGGGCGGCAAGGCAGGAAATTACTATTGTGTTAATGACAATGAACTGATTTTTATGCTTGAAAAAGCAACACAAGAAATTGTTGATGCTGTTATCGAGGAAAATCCGCAAAAAGTTGTTGCTCTCGATAGATTGTTTAAAGACAACGACCAGTTAAAAACAAATACTTCTTTGCAAATGAAAGATGCCGGGATTGAATTTAAAACCATTTGAAAGATGAACGATAAAGGCGAAATACTTTTATATAAGAATGATAAGGGCAATATAAAACTTGAAGTTAATATTCAAGATGAAACGGTTTGGTTGAACCGAAATCAAATATCGTTATTGTTTAATAGAGATGTTAAAACTATCGGCAAGCATATTAATAATATTTTTACTGAAGGCGAATTAGTGAAAG
>JAYENH010000954.1:0-6691 GCA_034721995.1 Bacteroidota bacterium | reverse complement strand
GATTATAGCCTTGTTTTTTGGCAATCCTTTAAAAGCACGGAGTAATTGAAATGCACCTTTTTCTTCATCGTTTTTTGCAATAAGGTTTTTTGCTTCAACCAAAAGGCTTGTTACCAATTTTTGTTGAGCGTTAACAAGTTTTACAACTTTTGGCTTTAATTCCTGAAAGAGAGCTTCTTCTCCTTTGTTGTGCGAAACCGGCCCTGAAATGATCAGCGGTGTACGGGCATCATCAATCAAAACAGAATCGACCTCATCAACAATCGTGTAGTTATGTTTACGTTGCACCAGTTCCGATGGGTTGGCTGTCATATTGTCGCGCAGGTAGTCGAAACCAAATTCGTTGTTTGTCCCAAAAGTGATGTCGGCATTATAGGCTTTTCTGCGCTCGTCGGAATTTGGTTGATGTTTGTCGATACAATCAACTCTAAGACCATGAAACTCGTATATCGGCCCCATCCACTCCGAGTCGCGTTTTGCAAGGTAGTCGTTTACCGTAACCAAATGTACGCCCCGGCCTGTAAGGGCATTAAGGAATACGGGCAGTGTTGCAACAAGGGTTTTTCCTTCTCCTGTTGCCATTTCGGCAATTTTTCCCTGATGTAGTTCGATACCTCCAATCAACTGTACATCATAATGTACCATGTCCCATGTAATTTCGGTACCCCCGGCTATCCATTTGTTCTTGTAGAGGGCTTTGTCCCCTTTTATTTCGATACTATCGCGATTTGCGGCCAGGTCTTTATCAAAATCATTTGCTTCTACTTCGAGATATTCATTATCGTTAAACCGCCGGGCAGTTTCTTTTACAAGGGCAAAAGCCTCGGGGAGTATTTGATTTAATACATCTTCGATTTTATCATCAATTGCTTTTTCAATTTTATCGATTTGGTTGTAAACATCCTCGCGTTTGTCGATGTTTAGTTTGTCGGCTTCATTTTTTAATCTTAATATTTCCTGATAATCATCAGCAGTAAAATCGGAAACAACTTGCTTTAATTGCTTGCTTTTTTGCCTTAGTTCGTCATTCGAAATATTGTTCAGCTTTTCGTATTCAGCTAATATATTATCAACAATAGGACTTATTTCTTTTATATCCCGCTCCGATTTTGAACCGAAAAGCTTACTCAATGTTTTAACAATGTTCATATTAAATATTTTAAAAATTTATTCTGAGGTTTTGCAAAAGTAGCACTTTTTACAAGAATTGCACCCAAATCTAATAGCAGGAAATTTTGTCAGTATGTGGAAGAGGGAAGATGGAGGACGGAATACAGAAGCAGAAGATAGAGTAGGGGAGATGGACGTTTTGATTTCCGGTTTTGGATTTTTAGAAAAAGCAGCAAAAAGTAAAATCAAAGGCAGGCCAAAAGAATTTGTTGTAAATTTGTATTTTACTATTTGGTTAAATACAGAAATATATAATGAAAGAATTAAATCTTGGTGATTCCGATTTTAAAAGCACTATTGAAAACAATAATTATTTTGTTGATAAATCATTGTTTGTCGAAGAAGTGATAAAAGCACAAAAAGCTGTTATATTATTGCCCCGTCCACGCCGTTTTGGAAAAACCATGAATTTGTCGATGCTCAAATATTTCTTCGTCAAAAACGAAACAGATAATAAAAAACTTTTTACGAAACTAAAAATATGGCAAACCGGAAACGATATAAAAAAACATTGTGGGAAATATCCTGTAATATCTTTAAGTTTTAAAGATGCGAAAGAAGAAAAATGGAATAATACTTTAAATCATATAAAAATAGAAATAGCTGAAGCATATAAGCAGCATATCTTTTTGTTAGAGAGTAATATCTTGTATGATTTTGAAAAAGATATTTTCACTAAAATAATTACCCGAAAAGCCGATGATGTTGATTTTCAGGCAAGTTTGAAAAATCTTAGCGAATATCTGCAAAGATACCATAACGAAAAAGTTGTAATACTTATTGATGAATACGATACACCAATACAAGCAGGTTATAAGAAATTCTACGATGATGTAACCCCTTTTATGCGTAACCTGCTGAGTGGGGCATTCAAAGATAATTCGAATCTTTACAAAGGTATTATAACCGGTATCTTGAGGGTTTCGCGCGAGAGTATTTTTTCAGGATTAAATAACATCAGTGTCTATTCGATTATTAATCATAAATTTTCTGATAAGTTTGGTTTTACCGAACCGGAAGTAAAACAAATATTATCTGATTTTAAAGTTACTACCGGTTTCGATCAAATTAAGAAATGGTATGATGGCTATAAATTTGGTAAGTGTGAAAATATATATAACCCCTGGTCAATTTTATGTTATGTATCGGAAATAGAGGATGGGCTAAAAACTTATTGGGCCAACACAAGCTCGAACGAACTGATAAAACATGAAATTAAAAAGAAAGGGGCAGAAAATATAAGGAAGGATATTTTAGACCTCATCAACAATATTACAATAATTCGTGATCTTGAAGAAAATTTTGTTTTTCCTGATTTAGAAAGTAGAAAAAGCCTTTTATGGACACTGCTCACATTTAGTGGATATTTGTCTGTTAAAAATAAAATATCGAGGAAAGAATACGAGCTTGCAATACCTAATTACGAAATAAAGACAATTTTTCAGGATACAATTATCGAATGGTTCGAAGGTGATTTGAATGTAATAAAATCTTTGCTAAAAGACACAGCAAGCTATTTGGTAAACAACGAAATATCGAAATTCGAAACAGGCTTCAGGCAAATAATGGGCGATACATTCAGCTATTACGATACAGCAAAGAACCACGAGTATGTTTATCAATCTTACATACTTGGCCTGCTTGCTATTATTGGCGACGACTACATGATAAAATCAAACCGCGAAAGTGGCGAAGGCCGCTACGATATAATGCTAATTCCGAGAAATAGTGTAAAGACGCATGGCCATACGTCTCAATACGGAATAGTAATAGAAATTAAACAAATTGAAAGGTGGAAAGAAAAAGAAAGTAACGAGGATTTTGCAAAGCGGATAAACCTGACTATTGAAAAAACCGGCTTGCAAATCGACAAAAACAAATATTACAAGGAGTTAGTAGAGAATAAAATTGCCCCCGACAAAATCATAAAAGTGCCAATTGTTTTTGCAGGGAAGGAGCCGTACGTGTTGCCCATAAAAATGAAATAGAGATTTACAATGCAAAAGCCAAATGAATCTGGTTTTTACAGGGCTGATGCATACATAATAAACGATTGACCTTAGAAATTCAAATATTGATAATTTTGGGTATTTTAAAGAAATATATCCTTATGCATAGAGTTGCTAAATTTTGTTAATTACCATTGAAGTTATATCTTTGGTTAAAATTTGGTTAAATAACTTTTGTTTCAGTAAACAAATAATTTAGATTAATACTTTTATCCAATACAATACCAAAAAAATATCTTATGAGAAATTTATTAACTACCCTGATGATTACCGCTATTGTTGCATTAACATTTTCGGCAATGGCACAAACCCCCAATTGGGTTAAAATGATGGAAGACCCAACAGTTAACTTTTACGATGTTGAAAAAGAATTCGACGATTATTTCAAAAACAGGGATAATGGAAAAGGATCGGGATGGAAACAATTTAAACGCTGGAAATATTTTATCGAACAAAGGGTGTACCCACATGGCGAGCGTACACAAATAAATCCGGGTATAGCCTGGACCGAGATTCAGAAATTCAAAAAAGAATATGGTGATTTAAAATCGGGCAGCCGAAATACATGGACAGATTTAGGGCCAACAACTTCGGCTGTGGTAACCGGGCATTGGTCGCCGGGCGTGGGCCGTATCGATGCAATCGAAATAGACCCGGAAAATAGCAGCATAATTTATTGTGGTTCGCCTTCGGGCGGCTTATGGAAAAGCAGCGATGCCGGAAACACCTGGGCTGTTTTAACCGATCAGCTTCCGATAATCGGTATAAGCAGTATTGCCATCGATCCGAATAATACCGATACTATTTATATTGCAACGGGCGATAAAGATGCAAGTGCGGTTTATAGCATTGGGGTTTTGAAATCGGCCGACGGAGGGATTACATGGAACACTACCGGCCTGGATTGGAATATTACCCAATACCGGACAATACACAAGCTGCTCATACATCCCGATAGTTCGAATATAATTTTTGCTGCATCAAGCAGCGGACTTTTTAAAACTACAAATGCCGGCCTTAACTGGATAAATGTGCTGAACGAAGAGCTTGAAGATATTGAGTTTAAGCCGGGCAATCCCGATATTGTTTATGGTATCAGCAACAGCAATTTTTATAAATCGACAAATGCAGGCGACAGCTTTACAAATGTAAGTGTAAATATTTCTGATAGGGCACAAATTGCAGTTACACAAGCCAATGCCACATATCTGTATGTTGTATCGGCAGGTTCTGGAATTTATCGATCGGTCGATAGTGGAACAAGTTTCTCGTACATGGGTGCTTTTCCAGATCAGGGCTATGTGTCGTGGTATGCTATGGCAGCCGCAGCATCGCACACAAATGCCGAACAATTACATGTGGGCGAATTCGAAACATGGGTGTCGAACAATGGAGGTGCCAACTTTACGAAAACCTCGGAATGGACTTGGGGAAACAGTATTGGTTATGTGCATTGCGATATTCATGAAATGATTTTTAAAGGTGGTACGCTTTATTGCGGAAGCGATGGACTTATTACAAAAAGCAACAATGGAGGGGCAACCTGGACAAACCTTACCGAAGGCATTGGGACACGGCAATTTTACCGTATCGGCTGCTCGGCCACCCATGCCAATAAAAATATTGGAGGTTCGCAGGATAACGGCACAAGCGTAATGACAAATGGCAACTGGCACGAATGGCTTGGTGCAGACGGGATGGAGTGCATTATTGATTGGAGCAACAAGGACATAGTTTACGGAACAAGTCAATATGGTAATTTCTATAAATCGAATCTTGGAGGAAACATGGGAGGTGTTAACATTGCACAACCGGGCGAAGGGGCATGGATTACTCCTTATGTAATGGATTATAGCAATCCCAATATTATTTATGTTGGCAACGACGAGGTAATGAAAACCACAAATGGCATGATGAGCTGGAACAGCATTGGGAATTTCGGAACGGGAAATATTGATGCCCTGGCTGTTGCACCTTCAAACTCAAATTATATTTACGCATCGAAAAATGAATTTATCTGGATGACAAATAATGGCGGCACATCATGGACAGAGATCACAGGAACCCTGCCCATGCATTATATTACATATATCACGGTACACCCTTCTGATCCGCAAAAAGTTGCAATAAGTTTATCGGGATATACAACAAACGAAAAGGTTTTTGTGTCGGACAATGCAGGAACAAGTTGGGCGAATTTTTCGGGCAACCTGCCCAATCTGCCGGCTAATTGTGTGGTTTATCACGACGATGCGCAGGATGGATTATATGTAGGGATGGACGTTGGCGTATTTTATCGCGACAATACTTTTTCAAACTGGTTAGATTTTTTTACCGGTTTGCCAAATGTTATAATTTCTGAATTGGAAATTCATTATGGAACACAAAAAATTCGCGCCGGAACTTATGGCAGGGGACTTTGGGAAGCCGATCTGATAAATGCACAACCAACCGCAGCTTTTATTATTGAGTTTTTAAGTATAACCGGCGATGACAATGGTGATGGGATTCCAGATCCGGGCGAAACATGCAATATAAATGTAAATGCAAGTAATTATGGTAATCTTGCTTCGTCGGCAGCAAATGTTATTTTGTCGGCAACAGGCCCGAATAGCTCCTATATCACAATCAATACAAGCCAAAATAATCTGGGAATTATTAATTCTGCCGCTTTTATTACTTCTTCACACAGCATCAGCATTGATAACCAAACACCATTGGAAACCGAAATTGAGTTGACATTCGTACTTAGCGATGGCACTATTTCCGACGAATTAGTTAAAACAATTATTGTAAGCGAGTTGCCTGCGTTAAGTATGAGCAATTCCGACACTTCATCTTGTGTAGGTTATTTTTATGATCCGGGTGGCGAATACGCACCTTATTCTAATAACGAGGATTATACGATGATAATTTATCCATCGGAACCAAATCGGAATGTGGAGATTGATTTTACCTTTTTCGATATTGAATATGAGCTTAATTGCGATTACGATTATCTCGAAATTTTTGATGGCACTTCTGTTTCCGATCCTTTGATCGGAAAATATTGCGGTACAAATTCTCCCGGTTTTGTTGCTGCATCGGGCAACGATGGGGCATTATGTTTTTATTTTCATGCCGATCCTTATGTAACCGGTCCCGGATGGGAATCAAGCATTGCCTGCGATCCGCCATTAAGTATTTCCGAAAACCTGTCGTACAATCGTATCCTTATCCATTCGAATCCAACAACAGGAATATTGAAGCTGGAAATTAACGAAACCGATCCGGGCAAAATCGAAATCTCGGTTTTAAATTCGCTGGGGCAAGTTGTCAAATCTATTTGTAGCAGTGAATCAAACAAAGGGATTATCCAGATCGACATCAGCGATCAGCCTTCAGGGATTTTCTATTTAAACATAAAAACCCCAAAAGGTATTTTCTCGAAAAAGGTAGTATTGTCGAAATAAAATATGATGAAAACAATTGCGAAAGGGGAAATATCCACAAGTGTATTGTGGATATCCGCC
>JAYENH010000953.1:0-6754 GCA_034721995.1 Bacteroidota bacterium | reverse complement strand
CCCTTCGCCCTCTGCCCTTCGCCCTTCGCCCTTCGCCTTTTTTACTAAAATAGCTTCTTTCCAAACAATCCCAAATCCATCTTGTTGCGACGTAAAGTCCACATCAGGTCGATTACCGGGCCTACAAAGAATTTCCAGCCATCGGGGTATTCTCCATACGAAATTTGATAGCCGGCCAAAACATGAAAAAACTTACGTCCAACCCACCAGTTGATTAGGGTTTTGTGCTCGAAAACATGATGATTGCCTTCTAATAAAATATACTCTAAATCAATAGCATAATCAAAATAAACATTTAGCCTGCTGTCGAAATCCAATCCGAGGTAGTACATCATTAATTCGTGGTAAGGATATGTATGGTGAAATATGTACTTTTCGGGCAATGTGGGCATTACACCATCGCCCATTTGCATTCCGTTTTGAATTCCAAGTTTCAGTGTTAAAATTTTGGTTGGTCCGATAAAAGTATTTTTCCTGTTAAACTCTTCACGTGTAAACGATGGGCAGAGAATTTTTCCCCAGCTATATGAAAACAATAACTCGTTTTTAAAATGCAGGATACCGGGAATTTCTTTTTCTTCCGATAATGAATTATAAATATCGGCATCGGCTAATTTTTGAAGGAGAAAGCCGGGAGAAACAACACCATGTTTACTTGCCAGTGCAAATTTCTTATTCCGAAACCACTGCTTTTTTATATTAAGATTGGGAGCTGCTAAAAACACTAAGGGATGTGCAGATACTTCGATGCTTTTTGTCAGTCCATAAGCCGTTGGTTGAAAAGCAGCAAGGCGCAAGTCTTTGTTATTAACGGTATAAGCTGTGCCAACAGTCCACAACCGACGTTGAGCGTTTAATTCTGAAAATACCAATATCAGCAATAAAAAAAGGTTTAAACCAATTGCCCATTTTATTATTAGATTCTTAACCATAAGCATGTTTTTATTTGGGTAAAGATATTTAAAAAGGATGTATAACAAATATTTCAATATTTGGAAATCTGCCGTACACCCTTTTGTTATCTTTGCAGAATGAGGTTGTAGATAAAGTTATGCAGGAAAAGCCAAAAACATTACTAAATAAAATTGATTCGCCCGAAGATTTACGTAAACTGAGTGATGTAGATTTGCTTCAATTAGCAAAGGAGTTAAGGCAGTTTATTATTGATGAAGTGAGTAATAACCCGGGGCATTTTGGTGCCAGCCTCGGAGTAGTAGAATTAAGCATAGCCCTGCATTACGCTTTTAATACACCTTACGATTTGCTGGTTTGGGATGTTGGCCATCAGGCTTACGGACATAAAATATTAACCGGACGGCGGGATGTTTTTCATACAAATAGAAAATACAAAGGCATTAGTGGTTTTCCAAAACCTTCGGAAAGCGAGTACGATGCCTTTGGCGTTGGTCATTCATCAACCTCGATTTCGGCAGCCCTTGGAATGGCAGTTGCTGCTGAAATAAAAAACGAAAAAAACAGGCATGTAGTGGCAATTATCGGCGATGGCAGTATGACAGGCGGAATTGCCTTCGAGGGTTTGAACAATGCAGGGATTACAAAATCGAACCTTCTTGTTATTTTAAATGATAACAATATGGCCATAGACCCCAACGTAGGTGCTTTCAACGAATATTTATTAGACATCCGCACATCGCAAACCTACAATAAAATGAAAGAGGAGGTTTGGCGTGTGTTGGGTAAACTTTCTAAAATTGGCCCCGATACCCGCTCCCTGGCGCAGAAAATTGAGCATGGCCTAAAATCTTTTATGCTCAAACAAAGTAATTTATTCGAGTCGATGAAGTTCAGGTATTTTGGCCCGGTTGATGGCCACGATGTAGTTTATCTAACAAAATTATTCAAAGATCTTAAAAATATCCCCGGACCAAAACTTCTTCATGTCATCACCCAAAAAGGAAAAGGGTTTAAACAAGCCGAACAAAACCAAACTACTTTTCATGCCCCGGGTAAATTCGACAAAAACACCGGCGAACTTTTATCGGGCAGCATTGATAAGAAAAAGCCCCCGAAATATCAGGATGTATTTGGGCATAGCCTTGTGGAGTTGGCAAAAGAAAACGATAAAATTGTTGGTATTACACCTGCCATGCCAAGCGGCTCGTCGCTAAATATAATGATGGAGGAAATGCCTGAAAGGGCTTTTGATGTTGGCATTGCCGAACAACATGCAGTAACTTTTGCTGCAGGTCTGGCAAGTCAGGGCTTATTGCCTTTTTGTAATATCTACTCAACCTTTATGCAGCGGGCCTACGATCAGGTTATACATGATGCAGCTCTCCAGAATTTGAATATTGTGTTTTGTCTCGACCGCGGTGGCCTGGTAGGCGAAGATGGTGCTACACATCACGGGGTTTTCGATTTGGCTTACATGCGCATTGTGCCTAATATGATTGTATCATCGCCCATGAACGAGGAAGAATTGCGAAACCTGATGTACACTGCACAATTAAAAAACCGGGGGCCATTTGTTATTCGTTATCCGCGTGGCAATGCTGTAAACATTAATTGGGACACTCCTTTTAAGGAAATAAAAATTGGCACAGGTCGAAAAATAAAAGATGGTAATCAATTGGCCATATTGACTATCGGGCCTGTTGGCAACAAAGTTTTTCAGGTTTGCAATAATATTGAAAAGGAAAATATTTCGGTAGCACATTTCGATATGCGCTTTGTAAAACCTCTGGACGAAGCTTTGTTGCATGAGATTTTTAGCAAATACCACAAAATTATTACTGTTGAAGATGGAGCAATAAATGGAGGTTTCGGGTCTGCAATAATCGAATTTATATCGGATAATCAATTTTCAACAAAAATAAAACGCATAGGAATTCCTGATCATTTTATTGAACAGGGCAGTATAGCTGAACTCCACAAAGAATGTGGTTTCGATACAGAAGGTATCATGAAGGCTATTCGGGAAATGATGGAGAAATAAATATCTATTCCCAGAAATGTATCCCCTCTATCAATAAAAAATACCTACTTGCAATATTCCTTAACTTTTTGTGCTGCACCCTGAAAACCAAGTTTGGCAGATTTCATGAAATCAGAACAGGCCAACTGACTGTTTCTGGTCGAGATGTATGCCATACCCCGCAAATAAAGTGTCAGGCCATCGCTTGGATTTAATTTTATGGCCATGCTGTAATCTTTTATGGCAGCCTCGAAATTTCCACTAACTACATGAGCAATACCCCGGTTCGAGTAGGCATCGGCAAAAGTTGGGTTCAGGGCAATGGCTTTGTTGTAATCCTCAATGGCTTCGGGCAATCGCTTTTGGTTCATTTTTACGTTTGCCCGGTTCGAATACGCTTTTGCATAATTGGGATTTAATTCAATAGCCATATCGTAATCACGCACAGCATCTTTAAAACGCGACAGGCTTAAATAAGTACCTCCTCTCCCATAGTATGCACTGGCATAGTTGGGATCAATTTCGAGCGATTTATTGTAATCGGCCAACGCTCCCCGGAAATCCTTAAGATCGTGTTTTACAGTACCACGGTTCATGTAGGCTTCGGGGTGGCTCGATTGTATTTTTATGGCCTGGGAGTAATCATTCATAGCCAGTTTTAAATTGCCCGATTTATAATACAGGTTTCCGCGGTTGTTCCAGGCTACCTGTACGTTTTTGTGTTTGTCGATAACATCGTTCCATAGTGTCATGCTGTTTTCCCAAACCTGTGAGCGGTTAAAAGTCATTACCGTTAAAATAAGAAGATAAACTCCGGCCAGTGTAAAAATCATATTGAATTTATTTTTTCCCTTTTCAAGTATTTTGCCAAACAAAACAGCTATCAGAATAAAAAAACCAATAGACGAAATATACACGTAACGGTCGGCAATAATAGCACTACCTACCGGGATGATCTGCAATACTAAAACAATATTGACAAGGAAAAACAGTAAAGCAAAAGCCAATATTCGGGTTTTTTTCAGCAAAAAGAAAATAGACGATAATATGGCTAAAGCAGGAATTATCGAAAGGTAAAATATAATAGGGAAACTTTCATTGGTTTTTGGAGGGTAGGGGTAAATTGCCGATAAGTTTAATGGCAATAATAATTTAATGTGATAAACTACATATCCATACGAAGCAAACATTAGGCGTTCGATAAAACTAACATGCTCGTGGGTTATTTGTGCAACGGCTTCGCCTTCCTGCTGTGCGTTAAGGGCAAGTATTCCAAAAACAATGGCAAGGGCAAGAAAGGGCAATTTTTCTAATATTACTTTTACACTTAATATTTTTCTTCGGAACAAAAAGTCAATAGCGAAAAGCGAAATTGCTAACGAAACCGCCTGACCTTTTGATAATAGCGAGAAAGTAAAAAGTAACAGTGAGTAGATAAAGAATTTTGCTTTGCCCGAATTCAGATATTTCACATAAGATATTAGCGACGAAAGAAAAAACATGGAATACAAAACATCTTTTCTCTCAGCAATCCAGGCTACCGATTCAACATGTAATGTGTGTACAGCAAAAAGTGCTGCAACAAGTAATGCCAATTCAGAAGAAAAGTTAATTTCTGTTTTTCTGAAAAGCAACAATACAAAATAGAAAACCAAAAAAGTGTTGAGCAGGTGTAAAAGCAGATTGATAACATGAAACCATGTTGATGATTCGCCTGCAATAGCATAATCAATGGCCAGGCTTAGCATTGTAAACGGATGATAGTTTGCAACAATATTCTCTGTGAATATCAGTTTGAAATTCCCTGAATCGAGATTTTTAATTACAGGGTTTTCGGTAACATATCCCTGATCGTCCCAGTTTGTAAATTCGGCTTTGAACACAGGCGAGTAGGCAATTATTGTTACAAGCAGAATTACAAGGATACTAAACCGGACGGGGAATTTCGATTTTGCAGACACTACTTTTTTAGGTTTAGTTTTTCCCTTTTCCTGCTTCTGAATTTTATCTTTCTGAATTTTCTTCATAGCTGACATATCAAAAACTATTTAGCGCAAAAGTAGAAATAAAAAAAGGCTCCCGCAGGAGCCTCATAATATATAAAGATATTTTTATCTATTGATCAACAGATTTTCCGTCGCTGGTAAATTGGAAATAATAGTTAATATTATTTACTGTTGTTTCGGTATAAATTCCTTGGCAATCAATTGATTCTCCACCATCTAAATATCCTTCAAATTCCTGATCCTGGTTTTGATAGTAAAAATTTTCGTTATCAAAACCTATAAAGGTCATTTCTTTACTCATTAATTTCTCCAATTCAAAAATCAAATCTGAATTATGGAAGCCAATATTATTCACAAAATTAAATTCGAAGCGAATATCTGTGATATCAGTTAAGTCATAAATTGGAGTAACATTTACTATCGGTAAAGGAAAACCATCGAACATAATTCCTTCTCTGGTGCCGAGGCTATTATCTGTCCAATGCCAGTTATCGACATATTCGAAAGTTCCGGAAAAAGTCTTGCCATATTGCATCTCAATTGCATCATCGGGATAAAGAGGATAGTTATCTTCGAAATGGTTGTAAGTAATATAAATCTTGTATTCACCATTCTTCTTAATAGTCAATTCGTAATCAAAATTGATCGATACATTAGGTTTTGTATGAGCATCTTCAAATTCGTTTTTGGGTATTGTAAAACCGACAATGGTATCCATGGGATTCTCCACAGTAGTTGTGAGTGTTTGGTTGTATGTAGCCAAAGCATCGGAAAAATTGTATGTTTTTGATAAAGTTGTTTCATCATCAAATTCTAATGGCAATGGGATACTGTTACCATCTGCGGCCTCTTCACACTCGTCGTCGGCCCAACGGAATTCTCTTACCTGAGAATAGAAAACTTCGTAGTATCCACTTTCGAGCGTCCAAACAGCAGATATGCGGCTATTCCTCGACTTCAAAGATAAAAAAGGATCTTTTTCTCCTCTCCTGCAAGAGTTGAAAAAAGGAAGTGCTAACATGATGCTTAATGCAATCAGTAATGTTTTATTTAATTTCATAATTTCTAAAATATTGATTCCTACTTTGTTTTATTCAAGTTCACAAATTTATTTTAAATTTAAGAGTTTGCAAATTTATAAATAAAAAAATGCTGAACAACATTGCTTTAGTTTCTTTTATAGTAAAAATATCATTGTTCTTTTTTGCAAACGCAATGAAAGACGAAGAATTGTATGTATGAGTTGCTTTACGCTTCTTATTTTATCTTTGCAAAAAAAATGAATTCTATGGATTTTAACAATGTTGAAAATGCATTCCGTGGCAAAACAAACGGAGATCTTGCAAGAGCATATATTCTTTTTAAACTTCTTGCAAATTCGGGAATGGTGAAAATTGCCAACAAATTGCTTGGCATTGCCCTTTCGATAAAAATGCCTGTTGCATGGATAATAAAGCCAACTGTATACAAACATTTTGTGGGTGGCGAAACCATAGAAGGATGCAAAAAATCGGTGCATCAACTCGAAAAATTTAATGTGAAAGCCATTCTCGATTATTCTGTCGAAGGAAAAGAATCGATCGATGATATAGAAAATGCACTTAGCGAAACCCTGAAATCGATTAAAAATGCAGCAATCGAGCCTAATATTCCGTTTGCAGTTTTTAAACCTACTGCCTTTACACGTGCCGATATTTTGGAAAAAGTTAGTGCCGCAGAAAAACTTTCGGATGAAGATAAAAAAGAAGCCGATAATTTTCGTAGTCGTATCAGGCAATTATGCCAGGCTGCATTCGATGCCAACAGCCCTATT
>JAYENH010000952.1:0-6771 GCA_034721995.1 Bacteroidota bacterium | reverse complement strand
CATGTTATTTGCGGGAAACAGATCGGGCTTCGAAGCTACATTTGCCGGTATAAAATCAGACGAAGGTATTTATTCGGGAATTTCAAATATTGCAATATTTTGGTCCTCATCAAAAAAGGCCCCGGGGCTTATGTGGTATCGAAAATTAAAAATTACGGAACAAGGCGTTTTTCGACATTATTTTTCAACACAAAATGCGTGTAGCGTACGCTGCATTAAAGGAAAATAGAGGTTCTGTGTTTCCTCCTTTTATATGTTTAGCTTTTTTCAATTCCCACCAAAAAAAATCAGAACAGACTGTATATTTGTGGCAAAAAAACTTTTAGTAGCGAACTCATCTTTTATCCCTTGAACCCCTATACAAATAAAAGCAATACAGCATAATATACACAAGCAATGCTTTCATAAAATACAGCTTTAATTCCGCTTTTTTGCATATACCAGCAATTTGGATCGTAGTTATAATTCCTTATCGAAATAATTCCTAAATCAATGTTGGAGGGCAATATCTTTTTATAAATCATCAGGCTACGCCTTGTATGGGTGTCGAAACTAATAATATTTAAAGAATGAATATTATCTCCGTTGTATTTAAACCAGTCTGCTACCGATTGGGCATTTTTCAGGGTTCGGTTAAATTCTGTATCTATTGGCGAAATAGCTTCAATCGATTCTGAAGCGACCCCATAATATTTAAGCATCGAAGCCGCTTGCACTGCAAAATCTCTGGCAATTATTTCTATAAGTTGATGACCGTCAATTTTTCCTTCATCAAAATACCTGCCTTTTCCCCTAATTGGCAACACTTCTCCTTCGATATTTATACTTGAAATAATCAAATCCCTGTCGCTGTATTCATCATAAGCATCGTTGGTATATTCAACAATAATTTTATCAATTCTTTTTATTGAAGAGGGTATTTTAAAAGAGTACTCCTTTTCCATCCTGTCAACATAAAAATTAGCAATAAGCGTGCTGTCTGCCCATAAATTTACATGCGGAAAAACACCTATTGCTTTGTAACCATAACACTTTAATGAAATATATTCGATTTGATCGGAATTAACAGATAAAGATATTTCATCAAGTTTAAAGATTATTCCCCCTTGAACACTAAGTTTAAAAAAATCGGGCAATCGTCCCCCTGTTGTTAGGATTTTATTGTAGTTCCCTTCTTTGAATTTATTAGCAGCTATTTCCAAAGCATAGTTATTAAGCCAGCCTTCAATCAACATATTTCTGCTTTGCACAGGATTAGAATAAGTTAAAAACGAATGGATTTTTCCTACGAATAGTATTCCCGTTAAAATAAACAGGAATATTAATATCATAACAACAGGTTTTCTGAAAAACGAAAGTAATCTTTGGCTAAATTTCAAAAGCATTATTCAAGCATATATTTTTCTTTTAGCTGTTCTGCAACAACTTTTGCCACTTCATAATCATCTATTAAGTGGTAGCCAAAATAAAGCGAATTTATATTGCTAAAGCTATTTTTGCTGATATATTTTTGAATTTTCTTTTTTAAACTACGTGCACTACTTATTGCAACAAGCTGTTTTTCCTTATTCGCAAAAAGATAAACACCTGATTGTTCGGGAATAAGTTGAAGGTTTTCGTCACTACACGAAACCCATTCGATGCCAAGAGGCGCATCACTTTTTTTGTTTTTTTTATTCTCTATGCCTTCAATGTCTTTTACAATTGCCTGGTCGAGTTTAAACATGTTCAATAAACCACTCAAACTAATTGTATTAAACGACTTACCTTTTGTTTCGGCAGTAAATTCGTAAGATAATTCGTGATATGGGAACGATTGTTTTCCATCGCTTAGCTTTACCCAGTTGCTGTTATTATTTGAAGTAACAAAAACCACATTTGTGTTTAAGTCTTTTCCTAATTGTAAAATCACCTCCCAAATCAGATAGTTACCAAGGCCTTCATCGGTATTTTCTACTTTATACACCGGTGGTATTTCATGTTTATGCCTAATCCCGACTTCTTCTTCAATTTCTGCTTTGCGATCTTTTAAATTATTTAATTCTACCACAACCTGATTTTTAAACAAGTCTTTATAGATTGATGTAATTGGATCGTTCCATAACCAAGTCTCTGACGAATTCATCAGGCTGTTTAATTTTTGCTGATAATCGGCCAAAAGAATTTTAAATCTGAAATTGGCAAGTTCGTGCTTTATCTCTTTTTCAATTCGCACCATGTCGTCGAACTCTGGAAATGATTGCAATACTGAAGGGATTTTACTTAGGGGCGATTCAAATTTTGGCTGTGCCACATGCAGCTTGTTTTTTATGAATCCCTGAAGCTGTTTATGGAAATCGCCTTTTAAATCGGCAAATTCGCGTGCCACCTGTGCCGGAACAAAAAGACGGTTTAGCGAAATAAGTTCCTGATACACCTCATGCAAGGCATGTATACTCGCGTGCCTTGCTTCATATAAATATAATAAAACAGGGGTGTCAAGAATAAAAATACAATTATCTTTTATTTCATCAATACCTTTATATTGAAACGAAAAAATACTTTCAGCTTTAGGGTATTTTTTGTTCCTGATAAAAGGGTCATTAAAACCTTGTATGTTCTTTGATTCGCTCATGCTATAAATTAATGCCGGCCATAAAATATTGTCTCACGTTGTCGGTTCTTATATTTTATCCATTTCTAATAGTAAAAGTACGCTAAAAGCCTTTAATAGTTTCATTTTCGCATTTTTTTCATCAACTCTAACATCGAGCATACCCAAATTTGAGAGGCCTTAGTCTAATTTATTTTCGAACTGCCTGAATATTAATGCAAATGACCGCATGTTTTGTTGTTTGCATTATTTCTTTTGATTTATATTTTGTAATGAAATGACTTTGTTATACTTTTATTTCCTAATAATCTCAATTCTAAAATTATGAAAAAGACACTATTATCATTCGTTTGCTTAATGCTTATTAGCTCTATTGCTATAAGTCAGAATAGTTTAACTAATTTCTTAAAGGCAGGTATTGATGATGCCGAATTGCTTTTCGGAGCATATTTCGAGCCTTATGGAAAGGCTCTGGGTACAAATCTGAACGGTGGCTGGGTAAACACAGCCAAAACTCATAATACCCTGGGGTTTGATATTACGCTCACTGTTACAACATCCTTCATACCCGAAGTTGATCAGACTTTCGACATTAACGGCCTTAATCTACAAAAGTTCACTTTAACCGATCCGGCACAACATATTGCACCTACAATTGGAGGATATAACGATTTTGGCCCTCATCTCGACTATTACGAAACCGAACCTTCAACAGGTATCCCAATACATATTGCTTCCATTAGCACTGCACCCGGATCGGGTTACGCATTTATGCCTTTACCTATGTTGAAAGCCGCTGTTGGCCTGCCTCTCGGTTTCGAATTGATGGGACGCTATATGCCTACAATGAAAGTTATCCCTGATAAGGATTTTGAAATTGGGCAATGGGGTATTGGCCTTAAACACGATTTAAAACAATATTTACCTTTTATTAAAAGAGTCCCTGTGTTGCACCTTTCTGTAATGGGGGCATATTCGCAACTTGACATAAGCTCGCCCCTTAACATGCAGGTTTACGGAAACCCTTTTGATGAGACTACAGATTTAGTAACAACAATTCCAAATTATTTCGACAACCAGGAATTTAACCTTCATGCCGAAGGATTTACCGGAAATATTCTCGCCTCGGTAAATTTGCCGGTTGTATGTTTTTATGGTGGACTTGGATTCAGCAAAGCCTTAACAAGTGTTACCCTGCGCGGCGATTATCCAATAACTTCCTACGATTTTGATGGTACGTATGCGACAAATGCCTACAGGGTTTTGCGCGACGAGGATATTTTTACCGATCCCATCGACATCGAAATTGAAAGCAACGATGGGCTAAGGTACATGCTCGGTATGCGGATAAAACTGGCTTTACTTACTTTGCATGTCGATTACACCTATGCAAATTACAATGTTTTATCGGCAGGCGTTGGTATTTCGTTTAGGTAGTGGCTGTGTGAAAGTAAAAAATCCGTAGCTTTGAATTAAAACTAAATAACATGAAAGAATTCCATGAAAAATATATAAACCCATTCACGGATTACGGATTTAAAAGACTTTTTGGAGAAGAACAAAAGAAGTCCTTTACGACAAATTAACTTTCATTTATTTGGAAATGCCCAAATAAGAAAATAGTATTTAAGTCTCTATTGATCAAAAAAAGAGGAAGGCCGGTTTGATTATCCATTTGCATCATTTTTATTGGAGGTGGGAAAAGCTTACCAAAAGCTCTATTGAATTCTAAATCTTGTTGAACTAAAGCGTTGAACATGTATCCCGATCCTGCAAAATGTATATTATTTGCTATTTTTGCTGAATCGAAATAAAAACTAAAATGTCTTATCATGAAAAATTCTATTCTTATTATTTGTTTTCTACTTGCAGCAGGTAGTTTGTTTGCCCAATCGACCATTGCCGATGCACGTTTACAGGCGGTGGGAAGTATTGTAACCGTTTCGGGTATCGTAACCAATGGCGATGAATTAGGCTCAATACGCTACTTTCAGGATTCGACAGCCGGTATTGCCGTTTACGATTACGATGTTGTTTACTTTGCCCCCGGCGATTCAATTACGATAACCGGTACCCTCGACGATTACAATAATCTATTGGAAATTAAAAGTGTTACCGCCCATACAATAGATTCGGGAGGAAACCCTCTACCTCAGCCACAACTTATAACACCCATCGGTTTAAATGAAGATACCGAATCTGAATTAGTGCAAATTGATAATGCAATTTTTAATAATGCCGGTTCCACTTTCCAGGCCGGCAACTCTTATTCTTTTACTGCAAGCGGCGAAACAAGCACAGTATATATTCGCACCGGGCATCCCCTTGTAGGTGATGTTATCCCGGGAAATCCGGTAACCCTGATTGGCTTATGCTCGCAGTTTTATGCCAATTATCAGTTGTTGTTGCGCACACCCAATGATATAATTAATTTAAGTTCGATAAATATTATCAGCCCAATTAATATGAGTAATATTTCTACCAATTCGTTCACCCTCGATTGGTTTACAGATGCGGCAGGAAGTACCGAAATTATTTATGGCCTCACTCCCGAACTAGAACTTGATAGTCTTTTAGTGCCGGGCACTATTTCATTTCACAGCATAGACTTAACGAACTTAGAGCCGGCCACCATTTATTACGTAAAAGCTTTTTCGGTTCTGAACAGCGACACTGCATTTTCCAATGTCAGGAGTTTTTGTACACAATCGCTTTCTTCGGGCCTTACAAAAGTATATTTCTCGAAGTCCGTCGACACGTCTGTATCGACAGGTAACGATGCCATTTATCTCGATGATGCAATAGACGATACGCTTATTGCATATATTAACAGGGCAGAATATTCTATCGACTTTACAATTTATGATTACAACCCTGCCAATATTTCGGATATAGCAACTGCCCTGAACAATGCCCATGCAAATGGTGTTATTGTGCGTGCCATTTACGACACCACCTGGTCGACAGTAGATTTTGCAAATTTATTAAGTCCAAACATTCATTCCATAGCGGCTCCGGCTACAGCGGAATACGGAATTATGCACAATAAATTTGTAGTGTTCGATGCTAACTCAAGCGATACTGAGGGAGCCATTGTATGGACAGGTTCAACCAATTTTGAAGATGAAAATATCAATACATTTGCCAACAACGTAATTATTATCCACGATCAAAGCCTTGCCAGGACGTACAGGGCCGAGTTTAACGAAATGTGGGGCAGCAACGGCGATACGCCAAATTTAAGCGAATCGCGTTTTGGCCCTTTTAAAAAAGATAACACTCCCCATAATTTTATTATTGGGGGCAGGCAATCGGCATGTTATTTTAGCCCAAGCGACCAGACAACTTCAAAAATAGCGGCAGCAATTTCCACTGCCGATGATGAGCTGTATGTTGAAACCATGCTTATTACACGCTACGATCTAAAAGACTCGATAATTGCAAGAGTAAATGCAGGGGTCCTTACTAAAATAATTCTGGATTCGATTTACAATCAATCAATAGTTAACGACCTTGAATCAGCAATCGGAAATAATTTTAAGCTATATGGAGAGGCTGGTATCATGCATAATAAAGTAATGATTGTTGATCCCGGCACATCGAATACAATTTTATTGACAGGCTCGCACAATTGGAGCAACAGTGCCGAAAACAGGAACGATGAAAATACACTTATCCTTCACAATCCTGAAGTTGCCAATCTATATTTGCAGGAATTTACCCGGCGGTTCCAGAATGCATGGTTGTTGAATACCCCGGTTATAAAGGAGTATGTATCAGAAACCATTCTGTATCCAAACCCAACCCGTGGGATTTTCCATATCGACCTGGGAAATTATAAAGGAAAAATAGACCACTTGATAATTTCTGATATACAAGGCAAAGAACTGTACATAAAAGAAAATCCGGCAATTTCAGGAAGGAAAATTTCTATTTATGATTTTCAGTCGAAACCGGGAAGCTATTTTATTAGTGTTTATGGCGATGGTTTTTCTGAAACTTTTTTATTGAATTTAGTAGAGTAGCAGAGAGCCGGAACAAAAGCTTCATCCGATATCAAAGAATATTGGGAGTTGTATTGTTAAATTGTTGATTTGATACCGGAGACTATTGATAAGATTTATGTTTTTTATAAATCAATAATCAATCACAAATCAAGAATAATAATCCACTTAGTA
>JAYENH010000951.1:0-6778 GCA_034721995.1 Bacteroidota bacterium | reverse complement strand
TCTGCTCCACCTTCAAGAATAATAACACGGCCATAGTTGGCTGTGCCACTCGACCTGATAGTCATATCCAGAACTGTTACATAGTCGGCGCCATTCAACTTGAATACCCAGTTATTTGTTGAACTGGTAGCAGCATATTCGACAATAACATCAGTGTTGATTCCTGTTGCCGATTGGAAGGTAATGGTGTTTGTTGCAGACGATCCCATAATAGAAGGTACACTTACCTGCTCGGCATATAATCCCGAATCGACAGTAAATACGACCGGGCCGCAAATCCCTGTAGAATCGATAAAATGGATAGCATCGAAGAAATTTGTAAAGTCGCCAGCTGCACCAATAGTGTAGTTGCCCGAAATGGATGTAGATATTCCGGTTACCCAAAGTGTATCGTTACCGGGGTTTGGATCTACGTTACCATTAGGCATTGATGACCAAACGGTAATGTCGTAAAGTGTACCTGCATTAAAAGTATATGTGCCAAGAGTTACATCAGCAGAGCCTGCAATAGGGACAAGTGTTGTGTAATTAACAGGGGTTTGTACCACTCCGTTAATTTCCCAGTTAATGATTACAGATGACATATCAATTAAACCATAATTGGAAACTGTAGCAACAATTGTGTTTACCCCGGGGCATTGTGCATAAATTCCGGGCAAACCTGTTATTGCAGCATCGTCGTTGGCCAAAACAAATTCGTCGGCACCAATATCCGGTGTAACTAAATCGCGTATATCGCCATCAATATCAGTTGAAACACAAGGAACAGGTGTTGCAGCACCATCTAAAGCCAATGCATTTGAATGTAGGTTGGTAGCCGAAAGATAACTTCCGTCCATGCTTACTACATCGCCCGGGTATAATGCTTGCCAATCGGTAAGTGTAGGATAATCACCACTGAAATAACAGAGGCTTGGGCCAGTGGTGTATAGGTTGTTGTGATCGCTTGTAAAATTAGCGAGCATACTTGAAGTACCATAAAGTGCACGGCCACCATCCATGTTTACGATACTGTTGTTTTTAAAGTCGTACTTGCCCGATGAAGAAGAGCCATAAAGATATGCTCCGTAGGTTGTACCACCGGTAACAATATTTACCGAGTTATGATATATGTTTACATAATTACTGTAATACATACGCAAACCATACGAAGTACCTGAGTTACCATTTGTATATACCATGTTGTTTGCTACAAGACCCGGATCGGTTGCAGTTGCATCGCAATAGTAAACATATATTCCATAGAAAGTAGAACCTGCATCGTCGTGAACTGTATTGTTGACAGCACGGAATGGCCCGTCGCAATACCTGAAGTATAGAGGATAATTGGTTGAACTACCCGATGGCCTTTGGTATACGTAGTTGCCATCGACATTTATCTCGAACTGGTAATAAGTATATAAACCATAGTAGTAATAACCGGTCATTGTGTTGTTGATAAGTGCATTGCCATATTCTGTATTGGTGGAACTGGCATACAGGTAGAAACAATAATAACCATTCATCAATTCGTTATTGCTAAAGGTGTTGTAATTATCCGATGCATTTGAATAACTATACACACATGAACTATACGAACTTGTGTTTTCTAATGATATAATTTTACAACCATCGAAAGTATTATAATCTGCACCGCCATCGAGAACAATAACACGGCCATAGTTGCCTGTGCCGGTCGATTGTATTGTTACGTCCTTAACTGTAACATAATCGGTACCATTTAATTTGAATACCCAGTTGTCACCCGAACCTGTTGCAGCATATTGAATAACTACATCGTTTGGGTTTCCGCTCATTGACTGAAATGTTATTGTATTTACTGCTGACGTACCTCCTATATCTAATGTAACCTGTCCATCGTAAATCCCCGATTGTATATTAAATACACATGCGGCACATATTCCATAATTAGTCATAAAAGTGGCAGCATCGGCAATAGTTGCAAAATCGCCTGTGGCACCAATTGTAAATGTGCCTGCAGCAGCAGTGTTTAAACCTAACAAGCTAGTTGTATCGTTTTGTGTACCATTGTCCACAACACCGTTTGGCATCGAAGTCCACACAAGAACATCATAAGCCATTCCTGACAAGAATGTATATGAACCAAGCAAAGTGTTTGCTGTGCCACCTACAGGAATTGTACTTGCATAAGCAACACTTGGCTGGACTGCACCATTAATAGACCAGTTTACGGTAACCGAATTTAAATCGATCATACCATAATTCTTTATATCGGCATATACATCAATAGTACCCGGACATATTGCATCAAGTCCGATAATTGCTGTTATACCGGCATCGTTGTTGAAAAGTGTATATTCGTCGGCACCAATATCAGGAGTGAGAGGATCGCGAGCGTCCATATCAATATCGAATGGGACTAATGAAGTTGGTTTACCTGTATTGTTCATCAGTGCCGAATATGAATGTAGGTCGATATCGCTTGCATAACCAGGGTCTACCATTATTGAATGGGGTTCGATAAGTGCCAGGTCGGCAGGTGCCGAGGCATTCCAGCTACCAAACATAACAGTTTGCGAGCTTGTTGAATAATAGTTGTTATAATCGTGGTAGTCCAGCATGTTGTTGCTCATGGCGTTGTCGTGAATTTCGACAGCAACACCACCTCCGGTATTTACAATGGAGTTATTTACCAAATCAATATTTCCGTAACCACCGCTCGACGAACAGTACATATATAAACCATGCCCGCCGGAAGCCGAGCCTGCTGTGATATTAACAGAGTTGTTGTATATACTTACATTGCTTGTATAATATACATAAAGACCATAAGCTGTTCCGCTACCATTGCTTTGGCTTATAAAATTGTTAGCAACAAGTCCCATTGAAGGATATCCGTTACAATAATACAATCGTAAACCATAGTTGGTCGAAGAGGCAGAAGTATGTATATCGTTGCCAATAAATGTGAAAGGCCCGTGCACATAGTAGGTGTAAACACCATAAGCATAAGAATAAAGCGAGGCATCGTGAATAGTATTGTATTCAACTTTTATACCATATTGATAACGCATATATAATCCATAGTAATAGAAGCCAACTATGTTATTGTGTGAAATTATGTTGCCTCTTTCATAACTGGACGAGCTTCCCCCATACATGTACATGCCATAAGAGCCATTTAAAATGTCGTTGTTGGTAAAAACATTGACACTATCGCCGGCACCCGACCAGTTGTAAACAACGGCCATCTGGTTCGAAGAACTTCCGGCCACGGGGGCTTCAAGTATATTCCCGATAAAACTGTTGTGGTGTGCGCCGTTATTTAAAACAACAACACGTGAATAAGAGCCATTTGTCGATTTAATTGTCATATCCTCGAACGACACATAATCGGCGCCATCTAAACCAACGACCCAGTTGTCGCTCGATCCGCTTGCAGCATTTGTAAGGACAACATCGGTATTTACACCCGATGCCGATTTAAAGGTAATAGTGTTAACATCCGAAACACCGGCTATTTCGCCCAGAGTAACCTGCTCGGTGTAGGTTCCGGCTTCAACACTAAATACTACAGGGCCACAAACCCCAACACTGTTAAGAGCTGCCACTGCTGCCGTGAAATCGACAAAGTTACCTGTTGCACCAATTGTATAGTTGCCATTTAACGAAAGGAAGAAAGGAAGTAGAGAAAGTGTATCGTTTAAATTATTTGGATCGACAACTCCATTTGGCGAAGAAGCCCAAATTACAATGTCATACATTGAATTTACAAAATTAATGTTTCCCAAAAAGATGGTATCGTTAATACCTCCCTCAACAGAATCTGTTACTGTAATCTGGGTTTGAGCAACACCATCAAGCGACCAATCTAAAAGATAATTATAGATTGTGTTGCCACCTGCATTTTGTACAACAGCAAAAAGGTCGGTCGGTCCCGAGCATATTTCTGTTGGATAAATCCCAACAACGGCAATATCGTCGTCCAAAAGAGGGAACAACGTAATGTCGTCAATTGCCATATCGCTGGTATAACTTGTTCCTGTTGTGCCACTAAAACGAATTTTAGCAGTTGTACCCGAATACATAGCTAAATTTATCGATGCAGTATGCCACATGTTCCCTTGGTCGCCTGTCATAGTCCAAACACCGGTTGTCCATGCTGAACCATCCCAAACATCAACAGAAAGGCTACCCATTGTAACACCATACATGTGATATGCAAAATCCAACTGATAATTATAAGTTGTCATGTCAACAGGAGGGGATTCGAGATTACAAGTAATATTGTAACATGGACTCGAACTCTCTGTGTACATGTAAACACCCGAAGATGTACCGGGATTGTAGTCAACTGATGGCCCTGTATTGCTCGATGAGGTACCGCCAACATCGGCACGCCATTCGCCACCATCTGTCTGATCTTGTGTCCAGCCATTTGCTTGAGCACCCAATGTCCCTGTCGTACAACTTGTAGTTGTCTGTAAGGGGGTCCAGGTTTCAAAATTTTCATTGACAGTCACCTGTGCGTTCATGTTTCCAAAAGAAACCAGCATCAGGCCAATTAGCACAAACATGCCAATTAGTTTTCGAAGGTCTAAATTTCTCATTTTAAAAAAGTTTAGTTAGTAAAATATTCATTAATTTATTAATTATTTCAAAAATACATAATTTAAAATCCAAACAGGAGCAATTGATAGAGGGCTTTCCCAAGCGTTTTCAAACTAAAAAATCGTGTAAAAATAATCATCCCCTTTTGCATCCTGATAATTGCTAAATAATAGTTTCGCAAATTACAAATTATCAATCAAACAACAAAACATCTGTTCTTATCTTCGCTGAAATAAGATTTCAACAAGTTATTAACCCGTCAAACTTCTTTCTACTTAGGCTGATAATTATTGCTTTTGATAATGATGAAAAACAGAAAAGAAATGATGATCCCCAATTTTAAAGAACATTAGGATAATTAGATTTAATGAAAAAACATCAACTGATTTTGTGCAAGTTATATTTATGCCCGACAAGTATTTATAAATCCGAAGCTGTAAGAAAACCACTTTTGTAATAAAAAATGCCGCCAAAAATATGCTTTTCATATTTTGAAATAAAAATAGTTGAGCTTAAAATATTGATTGAAATCCCGGATAAATTTTTAGCTTGAAATTAACAATTTGTTGTTTATTTAACACAATTTTTTAATGTTGTTTTTTCTTAAACAAGAGGCATGAAGGCAATTTTTATTAGGCAGTCAACAGTCCGGAAGTACTTTTTTCGAGCTACTATATTTCCGGTCGCCTCATTTTTTAATGTGATTTGATGTGCCGGCAGCAAATTATTTATCGTTTAGGCCTAATGATTAAAATCCTGAAAGGATGATCTGTAAAAGCATAGGCTTACTCTCGCCGGCGAGAGTAAGCCTATGATAGACAGAGTATATTGCAAAAGGCCTGAAAGCCCGACATGTCAAGTAAAACAGATAGCTATCGGATAAGATTTAGCCTGAGTTTGGCAAAGAGACAAGATAGAAGTAGCAATAAAATCTAAAGCCTTGCCAAGGCCCTGCGCAACTTACCTCTTATATCAGTAGTAAAACATTCGAGACGCTCGTTTTCAATAATATCAAGCAAGCTAACCGGGTTAAGTGCCGAAACCTCGACTATGCCATCGGCTTGTTCAATAATGGTAACATTACAAGGCATCATTATTCCCATTTTATCCTCAGCAATCAAAGCTTCGTGGGCCATTGCAGGATTACAGGCACCGAGGATCAGGTATCGCTTAAAGTCTATATTGCTTTTCTCCTTTAATATTTCCTGGACATTAATCTCTGTAACAATGCCAAATCCTTCTTCTATAAGCGATTCGGTAGTCAGTTTAACAGCCTCTTCAAAACTGTAACTTACCGATTTTGAAAAGTAATACTTCATAATCAATACATTTATATTTGCTGATACAAACAATTTGTCTTGTAAAAAGTTGAATAATTAATTATCTTTCAGCAATTATAAAAAAACAACCTAAAGCTCACTTAATTCATAAACTTACTTAATTTACTGAATACAAAATTGACACAAAAAAGAGAATGTTTTACAAAATTGAATCAAGTAATTCAAAATCAAGTTAATCATAAATATCATGAATAATCAAGGTTTAAAAATACGATTAGCAAAACCAACTGAAGCAGAAACGATAGTTGCTTTTCAGTTAAAAATGGCACTCGAAACAGAAAACCTCATTTTAGAAGCAAAGGTAGTAGAACAGGGTGTAAAAGCTGTTTTTGCCGATAAATCGAAAGGCCAATACTGGATTGCGAAATCGGGATCAGAAATTATTGCATCGATGCTGATGACCCCCGAATGGAGCGATTGGCGAAATGCCACTGTGCTTTGGTTTCAATCTGTTTATGTAATATCAGAATATCGGGGTAAAGGTGTTTTCCGAAGCATGTACGAAAAATTAAAACTGTTTGTAAAGCAATCGGAAAATATTGCCGGCCTAAGACTTTATGTTGATAAAAGGAACATCGCGGCCGGTAAGGTTTATGAAAAACTTGGCATGAATGGCGATCATTATAATTTTTTCGAATGGATGGAGGATTTTTGACCTGATTAATTCATGAATTTTCGTAATGAAAACTCCAAATATGCATCAGATTTGGGGCTTGTAATAGAAATATTTGTAAATTATTCGGGTTATTTATTAACTTTCAATTTGGACTTCATAACATCATGGTAATCAATACTAAAAAAATTACAAAAAGGTGTAAAAATGCCATTTTAGACATTGTAATTGATTAATACTGTATGCATTAGAA
>JAYENH010000950.1:0-6779 GCA_034721995.1 Bacteroidota bacterium | reverse complement strand
ATTTTTCATATACCAACACAAGTAGTTGACACTTTTTCCTCTGTGCATCTCTGCGATATTTCTCTGTGCATCTCTGTGGTTAAACTTCATGTTTCTATTAACCACAGAGTTAAACAGAGTTTTACACAGAGTTTCACAAAGGAGGAAAACTTGCATTTCTATAAAAAGTGAAAACTGAGAAATGAAAAATGCTCTCTTATTTTTTTGTATTGTATTCATCATGAAAAAAAATAATTCATTTTTGGTTTTTGCTTCAACTCAAAACTATGACAATATTCAGTTGAATTAAGTTGTCCAATATTCTTAATGTTTCACAAATTTCATTTTTATTAGTTGCAATCGTGGGCTGGGAAATAGTAAGTATCCTGATAGTTAACATAAATCCAATAGCCAATTCCTGGCATTAATTCAAAGTAGCCAAGTTGGTAAAATGGCCACCAAATGTAGCCCATACCATCTTTAATCATTTCAACTGGAAGTGTGATAAAAGGGTTATTTGGAAATATTGCATTCGGAGAACTTGGTGTTTTGCTATAATACCCAAACATGCTCCAACCATTAGGTGGGATAAACGGTATCAACTCAGGATAAATAAAATAGCCGAAAACACTAAGCGATTGTGCCGAAAGGGTTTTTATCTGGTATCCCTTCCCTACTTCTACATCGCCAATAAAATTAACATTATATTCGGGCCAGTAAACCAGTCCGGCCCCGTCTTTAATTATTTTCACATTGTTTATTATAGGGGCAAAAATTTGTTCCAGATTGGCTGGGTATGGATCCAAGGCTACCGAAAAAGTGTTCCATCCCTGGTAAAAAGAAAGCTCCTGGCTGTAAGAGTTTTCAACATAAATACAACTGATCTGCCCATTGGTCGATGCCGGGCCAAATGTGGTGCATATCGAAGAATAATAGTAGTAATCGAAACAACAGGGTTGGGCACTATAGCTTGTAGCTGAGTTTGGTTCATACACCTTGTATTCAAATTCCTGCTGCCAATACGAGGGGAGGTTTGCACAGGAATCATGAAAGAAAACAGTTATCATTGTTTCCTTATGGTTCCAGAATGTGTAGCCACGGCAAACGGATTGGCCGCCTTCGTCGTGAAAAACCCCAATCAGGCTTCCATTACAAAGGGTACTGTCGCCAATTTTTACACAAGTTGAGGTTTCCAGAAAAATGGACTGTGTTGTGTTTGTTGTTGTAACTTCCCAGCCGGATGGGATTGGCGAGTTGACATAAAAAGTTTCTTCCACATCGTTGGCACAAGTCAGGGTGTCGGATATGGTAACATAATAAACACCTGCATAAAGGTTTGTGATGTTTGCTGTTGTATCGCCCTGTGCCCACGAAATGTTGTAATTTCCCGAGCCGCCCAAAACACTTAAATAAATTTCGCCGTTATTGCTTCCAAGTACCGAAGCGTCAATAATACTATCACTTACCAGGATATAATTCAAAATATCGACAGTGAAAGTATCCAAATAAACATTCGGAACCGAATCAGAAATTGTAAGATAATACGTGCCTGCCGACAGGGAATAAATATCTTCAGTGGTTTCTCCGTTCGACCAATTTATTGAATATGGCGGATTACCTGTCCATATAAAGGAAATTTCGATACTTCCGAGGCTATCGCCCGGACATGGGTTATCGGTAATAGCTTCCTGCCAGTTTGTTAGCTGGGCAGTGGAAATGTTGGTTGAAACCAACGAAAGGAAAAAGATGATCGATAAAATCATCATTGATTTTTGAGAGGCAAAGGTTTTCATAATCATAAATTTTCGATAAAGTTATGAAAAAGTTCTATCCCCTGCAAAAAACTTCAAAAGTCTTTAAGGCTTTTGAAGTTTACAAAGCAAAGAAAATCCTTTTTCCATATTAAAGATTATAATGTTTCTTTGCACAACTTAAAATTGAAGAATAAAAAATGGGAATATTAACACAAGCTTTGGGCTTGATATTGAGTTTGTCGATATTGGTAATACTGCACGAAGCAGGACATTTTGTTGTTGCAAGGATATTTAATACGAGGATAGAAAAATTCTACCTGTTTTTTAATCCCTGGTTCGAGCTTTTCAAAATAAAAAAAGGTGATACCGAATACGGTATCGGATGGTTGCCACTTGGCGGTTATGTGAAAATTTCGGGAATGATCGACGAGTCGATGGATCGCGAACAAATGAAACAACCGCCACAGCCCTGGGAGTTCAGGAGTAAACCTGCGTGGCAAAGGCTGTTGATTATGACAGGCGGTGTGATAGTAAATTTTATACTGGCATTGTTTATTTATTCCATGATGCTTTTTGCATGGGGCAAAGAATATCTGCCTGCCGAAAATGTAAAATATGGCTACGAATTTCATGAAGTGGCACAAAATATAGGTTTGCAAAATGGCGATAAAATCCTGATGGTAGATGCTTTTACTATTGATGATTATGCTGATATAGTGCCCACAATACTACTTGAAGATGTAAGTAATATTACTATTGAACGCAATGGCCGAAAAATGCAAATTGGCATCCCCGAAGGTTTTGTAAAAGAAGTTATAGGAAAAGAAGTGCGGGGATTAATAAGTTTGCGTGTCCCCTTTGTGGTCGATACCATTTTACCCGACAAACCCGGTTATGAGGCTAGATTTCGGAAAAACGACCGCATACTTGCTGTAAATGATGTACCCACAAAATTTTACAGTGCTTTCGAAAAGGAAAAACAAAAACACAAAGACGAGCAGATAGAGGTACTTGTTAAGCGAAACAATATTGAAAAAACCCTTTATGTAAAACTTGGCGAAGATGGCATGATTGGTATTGGCAACAAATCGCTTGCATATTATTTCGATATGAAAAAGACTAAGTATAGCTTTTTGGCATCTATTCCGGCCGGTATCACCCTCGGCGTAGAGACCTTGATTTTTTATGTTAAACAAATGAAGCTTGTGTTTACAAAAGAAGGTGCTACGCAGTTAGGCGGTTTTGGTGCAATTGGCAGCCTATTCCCAAAAACATGGGACTGGCGGGTGTTTTGGAATATGACAGCTTTTATCTCTCTCGTACTTGCATTTATGAATATTTTGCCAATCCCTGCATTAGACGGGGGACATGTTGCTTTTCTCCTTTTCGAGATTGTTACAGGCCGTAAACCAAGCGATAAATTTCTTGAATACGCACAAATTGTCGGGATGGTACTTTTAGTTGCACTTCTTCTTTTTGCTAACGGTAACGATATTTATCGCGGTTGGGTTAAAGAATAAAATTTATAAAAATGAAGTCATTATTGTTGATTTTGGTTATAGGTTTTGGATTGTTGTTTACAAGTTGTAATAAATCGAACACTAATAGCCCAATACCCCAGGAAATTGTTTACAGCGATACAAGCCTTATAACAGGCGAATTGGCAGTTGAGGCACTTTATTTCGATCCTGTAACTCAAAATTACAAGCCGGCACCATCGGGTACAGGGGTTTTTCTTTTTGCCACTTTCGAAGATTTGCAAAACAACCTGCCTATCTATGCCCTCGAAACCACAAGCAGCAACTCGGTATATTTTGGTTTTATCAATTATGGAAATTATTATGTCCTGGCTTTTAAAGATATCAATTACGATTATTACGAAGGAATTAGTGTTGTACAGGTTAGGCCACGGCGCGAAGAATGGTTAACTATTACAATGTACGAAACAACAATAAAATAGGTACTATGCTACACTCAATGACAGGATACGGTAAAACAGTATGCGAACTCGAAAACAAAAAAGTAACAATTGAAATAAAATCGCTTAATAGCAAACAGTTAGATTTGAACATGCGTTTGCCAGGCATTTACCGCGAGAAGGAAATGAGTTTACGCAACAAAATCTCGAAACAATTGCAACGCGGGAAAATTGATATTGGCTTTTATGTTGAGATAACAGGAGCAGGAAGCGCAGGCATTATTAATCGTGATGTTGTTAAAGAATACCATAAGCAGTTAAGCGAAATACAGGATGAACTCGGCATTGAAACCGACCCCGGCCTTATGCAAAGCATAATACGTTTGCCCGAAGTGTTCGATACACAGCGTGAAGAATTAGACGAGGAAGAGTGGAACCAGATTAGCAGGGAATTCGAAAATGCCCTCGGTCAGCTTATTGAATTCCGAAACAGTGAAGGCATGGCAATGGAGAAGGACATTCTGTTAAGAATTGGAATAATTGAAAATCTTTTAAACGAGGTTTCTCCTTTCGAAAGCGAGCGCATAGAAAAAATCCGTACACGATTAGACGAAAACCTGAAAGAATATTTGAATGGCCAAAGCATCGACGAGAACCGCCTTGAGCAGGAAATTATTTTCTACCTTGAGAAAATCGATATTACCGAAGAAAAAGTAAGGCTTGCAAATCATTGTGAGTATTTTCGCGAAGTAGCCGCTGAGAGAAATTCCATTGGAAAAAAACTGGGTTTCATCAGCCAGGAAATTGGCCGCGAGATAAACACACTTGGCTCGAAAGCCAATAACCACGACATTCAGAAAATTGTAGTAAGAATGAAAGACGAGCTTGAAAAAATCAAGGAGCAGTTGCTGAATGTTTTGTAGGTGGTCATGCTTATATATTTACACTTTTCCTCTCAACTTTATCTTGAATCCTGGTAAAATGGATTGATAACTTTAAAAGAAATAGATATGAACCATAATCGCTTAATGTAAACAATCTCTTTTCTTTTAGGTTTTCCCTTGGAATCAACTTGTTAGGGAAATTGCAAACTCTATCAAAAAAGACAATTGAATCATCAATTTTTCCCTGCACCTTAGGAAGATGAAAAATATGAGTGATTTCTTGGTTCTTTATTGATTGAATATGAGAATCAACTTGTTCATTTGTCTTATTAGAATTCTTATATAAGGCTTCTTGGTATTTTAAAAGGTTAAAGATAGGTGTATAAACTACTTGTGAAGGAAAATTTCTAACATTCACTAAATCAATATCACAAGTATTAGAAATAATCATACTAGGAACAGGTTTAATATCAGGCTTAGGAAGGTTAATAAATAACATATCACTTATTCCATCACCTTGATATATAATGTCAGAATCCGAAAGGTAATTCGTGTAAATTCTTGAATCAATATTATTTGGAAAGTCTTTTAAACTATCAAACAGTTCTTTATCAGATTCGGCAGATAAAAACTTTGGTAAATAAAGCTTAAAGTCTTCTATTTTCATATCAAATCCCAAAAGTTATCATTTACAATATCAACAAACTCACTTTCAATATCTTTTGAGTTTTTTAATAAATTTTGGGTAAATGAAATCATTGTATTTATTTTTTCAATATCCTCATTATGAAAACTGTAATCTAATGATTCCTTGAATGCCCTATCTTTCCAATCTGCAATATCTACGTGATGTTCAAATTGTGCTTCAGTTTGAGGCGTTAAATAACTTTCAGTATCATGACTTAAACTCACAACACTAGAACTTAATGTAGCAAAAATTATAAGGTTGGATAATGATGTATTTGAATTTGTCAACATTCTAATAAGTGGGATTTAGTTTTTTTAGAAAATCATCTTTTAATAAGCTATAAAACAGCTCTTTTTCCTTAGCGTGAGCATTAGAGATTAATTGCTCTTTATTATCAAAGAAACTATTGAGATTTGATTCTATAAATGTATCTATATCAATAATTGACCCTAGTCTATTATTGTGATTTGCATTATTAGCAACTTGCAAAGAACTTTTATACATCTCTTGTTCAATCTCAGTTCTAATAATAGTATTCTTATATTCTATATCTTTTTCTCCAATACTTATTTTGAGGTCAATGTCATTAAAAATATCATTATCAAAGAAATTGATATATCGAATACCAATCCTTAAAACAGAATTTATTAAACTAATTTTTTCAATTCTATCTATAATACCAAAAATTTGTTTTGAGAACTCACCCCAACCCGCATATTTGGGAAAAGAACTAATTGTAAGAACATCATGTCCAATTTGAGTTACAAAATTTTGATTAGAGATGCGATAATGTGGCTTAAATTTAAAATTAGGGTCTGTTGCTCGTACTGCCTCTGGTAATTGTAATATGGGAAGGTTTTCTACTTTTGGAAAATCCGCCTGTAATACATTGTAAACCAAACCAAAAACAGCATCAGGATGTATCTTAGTAACAAATCGAATTTCAAACAATGCATCCAATATAGGGCACGGTTTTATTACTTTTGGTAATGTCATTTTCAATGTCATTTATAATTTTTCACAAATTTAATTCTTTTAATCAAGTTAACGAATTAAATCATACTAAATTATATTGTTTACCTCGATCCCTTCATGCCACCCAACAAGCCGATATTATTACTGTGGCAGGTGATATTACCAAAGATGGCGAATTAGTATGCCACAAAAAAATGGCAGCATACTTTAACAAACTGAAATTATCGGGTGCTGAAGTAGTTGTTGTCCCCGGCAAGCATGATCTCAACAATCCAAATGCAGTTAAATTTGATGGTGATTAAGTTACATGATTTGCACAGCAAGATAGTGAGAGAAAAAATTATTAATGGATTGCAGTCTGTCTTAGAAAGACTGTTAAAAGAATTTGCACAAATGCACAAATAAGATTCACTAAATCCCATCCAGAATATCAGCAACTATATCGCTTTCGTAACCTCTCGATTGGGCAAACTGCATTATTTTGCCTTTTCGTTCCCAGTCCGATTTTGCTTTTGTGTTCCGGGTTTTCTCAAGAATTTCTTTTTTTATCATGGCCAGGTATTCTTCTTCGTTAATTTCCG
>JAYENH010000949.1:0-23724 GCA_034721995.1 Bacteroidota bacterium | reverse complement strand
CTCGTTACGAGCCGAAAATTCCTCAGAAATTATTTTTTGTACAAAACCATGTACGAGCGATGTTTTTCCAACACCCGTATCACCAATTACCAAAACATTTGGCTTAAACCTTCGCCCAAGAATTTCCAGCATCTGACGTATTTCGTTATCGCGGGCAACAACGGGTTCCAATTCTCCATGTTGGGCTTTGCCGTTCAAGTCAATGCAAAACTTTAGCAAATTAGTTGAATCTTTTTTTGCAGTTTTTCCTCCTTTACTTTCCTGCCCCTGCAAAGTTTGAGAAAATTCATTATCGGCTATGCAAGCATCAATAAGTTCGTTTGGCATTACCGGAAAGGTTTTAAGCTGCTCATAAGAAAAAGATACGCCCGGAGTAATTGCCGAAATAAATAAACTGAGAGGTTCTATTTCATCGTGGCCGAGCTTAATGCGAATATTATCGGCCTCGCCAATAACTACCAAAACATCGTCACCGGCAGTAGGTTTAGACGATAATTGCCCATGACGTTGGACAGATTCAATACGTACATCTGCCCATTCCTCAACATAATACACATCTTTTTCGAGATTGAGCAAAGTTGAAAATATTTCAAAATCTTTATGCAATAAAGCGCGCATAAGGTGTGCTGATGAAAATTGTTTTTGTGAATTGTCGGCAGCAATAGTTTGCGCAATTTCCAGTGCCCTTTTTGAGTCATTCGAAAATTTGAAATCTAATATCTCATCCATAATAAACTAAATTGAATTGAAAATATCTCCTTTCTAAATACTTATCAAAGTTAAAAGAAAATTTTAAAATGAGAAATTGTAAAAAGGGAATTGTGTACTTATAATTTATTCCCCAAAAAAAAGATACCTCCCTGCATTTTCTTTGGCAATTTTGTGCATTATTTTATCACCCATTGTTGTCCTGAAATTGGCTAATACGTTACGGAAATGGCCTTCGGTTACTACCATAAAATAATCGGAGCCAAACAAGGTTCGGTCGGCAATAATTTGGTTATCGAGTATCATTTGCTTTAAGCGGCTTGCATAGTTGTGATTGTACAATGTATAAGCAAAATCAGCATATACATTTTCGTAACGGTACATCAAATCTATTATGCGTACTACCCAATTGTCGGTTTTCCCTTTTACAAGTTTTTCCCATTGATCGTCGCCACCGAAATGCGCCAGGCACAAATTCAGCTTTTTGTATTTTTCGAGTACCGGCTCCCAGTTTCGTGGGTGGTTAAAGAAATCGGCGAATTTCTGTTTCTTATTTGGCATTCTAAAACGCTTACTTACCGGCTCGTAGTTTTCGCTTCCATCGGGATTGAAGGTTACACCTTCGATATCTTTAATTTTACCGGACGAACTATGAACTGTTGCACTGCTGCAATGGGCCAAGACAGGTATCCGTTTGTCCTGGCAGATATCGAACATTTTTATCAGGTTCGGATGGCTTGGCAAGTATCCTAATGATGGATAAACTTTTAACCCGAAAAATTGATATTCGCCGTTTTTATCGAAAGCTTTGCTGAAAATCTCTAAGGCATCATGTCGCCTTGGGTCGATGGCCATAAAAGGGAGCATCCTGTTTTTATTATTATTTCTGATATCCCTGACAGAATCCATTTGCTTTTGCAGGTTGTTATGAGACGTTCCGCCTATGCCAATATGCATGTCCATCATCAGTGTAACAATTAATGAATCATTGGAATAATACTTTTGTATTTTTCTAAGGACCTCATCGCTATTAAGGTCGTCGATAACATCGATAAAATAGGCGAATTTGCTAAGCCAGTCGGTATCCTTACGTTTTACGGTACCATGCAGTATTTTTGATATTTTGCCCAAAAACTTAGGTTTAAAAGGCATCCTGATACCGAGGTATTTGTTGGGCACATCTTTATAATTAAAAATGTGGGTATGGATGTCGGTAAAGGGCATACCTTTTTCAATTTGTTGGCGTAACTCAGGCGGTATTCTATCCAGAGGCTTGTCGTGGATGTTTTTCTTGATTTCGTCAACAGTCATAGCTTAAGCTTTTTTAGGTTCCTTTTTATATCCTTTCTTTTCTGCTGATAAAAATACAAAATTTTCCTGAACTAAAAATCATATTTTTAAGATATGGACATATTTTACTATTCTAATATCCGTTGTCTGAAACTATTTCTGATAAAAGATTTACAATGAAATGTTAAAAATCCTAAGGCCAACTTTTATTCGCTTGAAATAAATATCTTAGATGCCATATTTTTATTAATTTTTCAGAAGAAATATGAAACATAAAAACACGATTGCATTGTTCCTTTTCATGGCTTTGGCCTTTCAAAACCTATCGGGACAGGAACTGGCACAATGGCGTGGCGATTTGCGCGATGGGAAATACAAGGAAACCGGTTTGTTAAAATCGTGGCCAAAAAATGGACTGGAAATACTTTGGTCAAGCTCCGGTTTTGGAATAGGTTATGCGTCGGTAGTTGTTAGCAACACTATGATTTTTACAACAGGAGCGGAAGAAAAGGAGGGCTTTGTTTTTGGTCTTGATAAAAAAGGCAATCATCTTTGGAAGACATACTTTGGCGAAGAATGGACCGAATCTTTTCCCGGCACACGGACTACTCCCACATATTACAAGGGGAAATTGTACTTACACAGTAGTTTGGGTATGGCAGTTTGCCTCGATGCAAAATCAGGAAAAATACTTTGGCAGGACGACCTCAACAAAAAATATAAAGTCAGGTCGCCCAAATGGGGGATTTCGGAATCGCCTCTTATTGTTGATGATATGGTGATATTTACACCGGGAGGCGAAAAAATTGTAATGATTGCCAAAGATGTCGATTCGGGCAAAACCTTATGGGAATCAGAATTGAATGGAAATAAACAGGCCTATAATTCACCCTGCCTGATTAATTATAATGGTAGAAAATTTATCCTTACAAACCTCGAAAAAAGCATTGTGGCCGTTAATCCTGATAATGGAAAATTGATTTGGGAATACCCACAGGAAAACCGTTATGATGTTCATCCTAATACACCCCTTTTTAATAATGGATATATTTACAGTTTGACTGGATATGGCGTTGGAGGAGTAATGCTTAAATTATCGAACGATGGCACATCGGTTTCCGAAGTGTGGAAAAATAAAAGCCAGGACAATCAGATGGGAGGTGCAATTTGGGTACATGGAAACATTTACGCATCGGGCCAGAAAAACAGGGATTGGCAATGTTTGGATGAAAAAACCGGAGAAGTAAAACAAGAGATTGACGATATATCGAAAGGAAATTGCATTTATGCCGATGGTATGCTATATGTTTATGGCGACAAAGGCGAGCTGGGCCTTATAAAACCATCGCCCGAAGGACTTGAATTAATCAGCAAATTCGATGTAGATTTGGGAAGCCAACAACACTGGGCACATCTTGTTATCGACAATGGAGTTTTGTATTGTCGACACGGCGATACTATTATTGCTTACGATATTAAAAATAAATAATAACTCATAAAATTGAATAAATATCTTCAATATATTATCTTTTTTAGCTTGTTTATAATTGCTGGCTTGTTTTTTGGCAGATGGCTTTTTCATGATCCAACAAATAGTTTTGTGCTTAGCAAACCCGGCATGGACAATGTTGGCATTGATGCAGTAGAAAGAATAAAAGTTAATATTGGAGAGTTCTTCGAGAAATTCAGAAACAGTAATACTCCCGGTAATGGCGAAAACTGGCCTCGTTTTCGGGGGGCATGTTTTGATAATATTTCGAAAGCAAATATAAAACTGATAAATAAATTTCCTGAAAAAGGTCCTGAAATAATTTGGCAGCACCAACTCGGCGAAGGCCATGCAGGAGCAGCTATTTTCGATGGTCTGGTTTACATTCTTGATTACGATGAAGAAAAACGCGCCGACATGCTGCGCTGTTTCACCCTTGCCGGTGGTATCGAAAACTGGCGGCGGTGGTACAAAAATAACTTAAAACGAAATCATGGACTTTCGCGCACAGTCCCGGCAGTTACACAAGATTATATTGTGAGTATCGGCCCCAGGTGTCATGTAATGTGTGTGGAACGCAAAACCGGTAACTTTCTTTGGGGCATCGACATCGAAAAAGAATACGGATCGGAAATCCCATTATGGTACACAGGGCAATGCCCATTGATAGATAATGGTGTAGCCATAATTGCAACCGGAGGAAAATCGCTGATGATAGGCGTGGATTGCAAAACAGGCAAAATACTCTGGGAAACGCCTAACCCAAATAATTGGAAAATGTCTCATGCATCCATTATGCCTTTTGAGTTTGAGGAAGAAAAAATATTTGTGTATCCGGCAATAGGAGGTATTTGTGGCATTGGTGCCAACGAAAAAAACATTGGGAAAGTTTTATGGGAAACCACCGAATGGGATCATAATGTAGTAGCCCCGTCGGCAGTTTGTATGCCTGATGGAAAAATTTTTCTGACAGCAGGATATGGCGCGGGAAGCATGATTTTACAATTGAGCAAAAGCGATGGAAATTATCAGGTAAGAGTATTAGACGAATACAAACCTGTAAATGGCCTGGCCTGCGAACAACAAACACCTGTTTTTTGGCAGGGGCATTTATTCGGGGTTTTACCAAAAGATGCAGGCCACAGGAGAAATCAGTTTGTTTGTGTAAATCCCAATAATTGCCGGGAAATTGTATCGGAAAGCGGCAAGGTCCATCGTTTTGGATTAGGGCCTTATCTTTTTGCTGATGGGAAATTCTGGCTTTTAAAAGACGATGGCACTCTGGTGATTATCGAAGCAAGTACCCGGAAGTACAAACAATTGGACGAATTCAAACTTCTAAATGGCCACGATGCCTGGGCCCCTTTGGCATTGGCCGATGGCTATCTGGTTTTAAGGGATTCGAAAACTTTAATGTGTGTGGATATTCGCGAAAAGTAGTTCAAGAAAACATGGGTATTGTTTATAACAACGATATTGATTATTTTTGCTAAAAGGATATTAATATGATTGAATACAAAACAATAATAAAACTGCAAGACTATTTCCCTGAATGAAAACAATTTACTTTAAAAAATGAAGAACAAATTAATTGCCGTATTCATAATTTTACTTATAATTATTGTAGTTTATATTTTAATTTTTGATTTTAATTCAGCAAAAATTGAAAATCGACTTGCAAACCCTTACGAGTTTAATGTAGAAGAATTAAAAAAGGTTGATAACGATTTAATTCACTATCACGAAAGCAAACAAATAAAAATAATTTCTGAAATTTCTCACGGAATAGCCTGCCATAATAATTTAATTTATCTTCTTCAAGATAACGTATTAAAAATTATCGACAAAAACGGACATGTAAAAAACAAGATTGACCTAAACGATGAACCAAGTACCTTATGCGTAAAAAATGATGGCCACATAATCATTGCTTTCAAAAACTATTTTAGGATTTATGCCGATAATTTAAACCTGATTATGGAATCGGAAAGAGAAAACGAAAAATCGGTATTTACCTCTGTAGCCTGCCGGGGCAATATAGTTTTTATTGCTGATGCAGGAAACAGGAGGGTAATGATGTTTGATGAACATGGAAAGAAAAAGGGCGAATTTGGCGGCAAAACCGAAAAAGACAGCAAGCATGGTTTTATTATCCCCAGTGCATATTTCGATTTGGCTATAAATAAAGATGAGGAATTGTGGGTAGTAAACCCGGGCAAGCATCAATTTCAGCAGTATTCTTTAAACGGCAGGTTTATTGGTTTTTGGGAACGAACCTCGATGACTATTACCGGTTTTAGCGGTTGCTGCAACCCTGCACATTTTTGTTTTTTGCCCAACGGCGATTTCGTTACCAGCGAAAAGGGAATGGTACGCATAAAAGTCCATAAACCATCGGGAGAATTAAAATCGGTGGTGGCTGCGCCCGAAAATTTCGCAGAAGGAAAACATGCCCCCGATATTTGTTGCGATGAAAAAGGAAATATCATTGCTTTAGATTATGATAGAAATATGATAAGGATATTTGAATTAAATTAGCTGAAATCTTATTTGATGGATAGCTTTCGTTTTTAGAAACAAAAACCGTAACTGTCTGTGTAAGTGCGAATAGCTTATTTGACGGTTATTTGATTGAGACTGTAAAATGAATAAATTAGAATTAATAGAATTATTGAAGAGTTTGATTAAACTGCCCAAAGAAAGTGAGTGGGTCGAGTTTAAACTAAATTTTCATTCGCCCGAGGAAATAGGTGAACGTATATCCGCATTATCGAATGGAGCAAGCTTGTTTAATCAGCAAAACGCTTATTTGGTTTTTGGAGTAAAGGATGAACTACAAACTGTTGAGGGAACCAATTTTAGACCATCTACAAAAAAGATTAAAAAGCAAGAGATAGAAACATGGCTACATCAGCGATTAATGCCAAAAATCGATTTTCGTTTTTATGAGTTTGAGTATGATGTAAAGGGAATTGTAATATTCGAAATTCCTGCGGCTATTTCTCAACCAACACGATTCAATAATACAGCATATATTCGGGTAGGAAGTTATACACGAAAACTAAATGAGTTTCCTGAAAAAGAAACTAAGATTTGGAATAAAAAAACAAAAACTTCCTTTGAAGAAGAAATAGCCAAACGTAATGTTAGTACAAACGATATTGTGCAATTGCTGGATACCCAAAGTTATTTTGATTTATTAAAACTACCTTATCCATCAAACAGAAAAAGTGTTATTGATAAATTCACTTCCGAAAAATTCCTAAAACAAGTTGGTGTTAAATACCATATTACCAATTTAGGAGCAATATTATTTGCAAAAGATATTAGATTATTTTCTAAGCTATCAAGAAAAGCAATAAGAGTAATTGTTTACAAAGGGAAAAACAGAATATTTACAGAACGCGAACAAGAAAGCACTAACGGTTACGCTGTTGGTTATAAAGGATTAATAAATTGGATAAATGATCGGCTACCTGTCAATGAAGAAATAGGAAAAGCTTTTCGCAAAGATACGAGGATGTATCCGGAAATTGCAATACGTGAATTAGTAGCAAATACTATTATTCATCAGGATTTTAGAGAAACAGGTACCGGGCCGATGATAGAAATATTTGAAGACAGAATAGAATTTACGAATCCGGGGCTTCCGCTAATTACTACCAATAGATTTATTGATGAATTCCAGTCGAGAAATGAAACTCTTGCTGCTTTTATGAGACGGATAGGCATTTGCGAAGAAAAAGGTAGTGGTATCGACAAGGTTGTTTTTCATGCAGAATTATTTCAATTGCCTGCCCCCGATTTTCAATCGAAAGAAAAACACACAAAAGTAATTATGTATGCTTTTAAGGAATTGAGTGAAATGAACAAAAGAGACAAGGTTAGAGCAGCTTATCAACATGCTTGCTTGTGCTATGTTTCAAACGAAAAAATGACAAATCAATCATTGCGCGAACGATTTAAGATTAAAGAGAAAAATGCAGCTATAGCATCAAGAATTATTAGAGACACCTTAGAATCTGAGATGATAAAATTAGATGACCCGGAAAGCAAATCGCGTAAATTTATGAAATACATCCCTTTTTGGTCATAAGTTTATTTGATGGATAGCTTTCGTTTTTAGAAACAAAAACCGTAACTGTCTGTGTAAGTGCGAATAGCTTATTTGACGGTTATTTGATTGAGACCCTAAAATGGGAGATTTGCGATTAAGTTTTTTTGGACGAATAAAAATGCAACGACGAGAATTTATAAATAAAATAATGCGCTATGGGATTCTAATTTTCCTTTTGGCATTCGCGGCAAGCATCGTCCACAAGCGAATATCTGCCGATAAGGAAGTTTGTGAAGAAAACGAATTCTGCAAAAATTGTAAAAAACTATCGAAATGCACTTTGCCACAAGTCCAAAAAGAACATCAAATGAAGCAGCCATGATAGTTTTCTTCACATACACGAGTATAATTAAATTTAGTGCTTTTCGTGCTTTTGTGGTGAAAATACTAACAGATGAAATTTGGTGTTTTTCGTGCTTTTGTGGTGAAAATATAATAGATGAAAGAAACTAAAAAATACAAACGCCGCGATTTTGTAAAGATCGGCACCCGTGCATCCATTGGGATAGCCCTGGCCGGAGTTACGGCATTGAGCCTGGCCGATATAAACAAGAAAAAATGGGTGTGGCAAATCGATCCTTTCAAATGCACCCAGTGTGGCCGTTGTGCCGACCATTGCGTATTATCGCCATCGGCAGTAAAATGCGTACATGCCTTTGCTCTCTGCGGATATTGCGATTTATGCGGTGGCTACCTAAAGCCAGAAGCTAAAGAACGAAACACCGCCGCCGAAAACCAACTTTGCCCAACTGCCGCCATCAAGCGCAAATATATCGAGGATCCGTATTTTGAATATGTTATTGATGAAGATTTGTGCATTGGCTGTGCAAAATGTGTAAAGGGCTGCGCATCGTTCGGAAACAGCTCTCTCGTTTTGCAAATCCGCCACAACCTTTGTGTCGATTGCAACGAATGCGCCATTGCCCGGGTTTGCCCATCGGATGCCATAGTGCGGGCATCTATTGACGAACCATATTTAATAAAAGGAGATTTTTTGAAAGATGGAGATGCGTAGAGAAAGGCGAAGGGCAAAGGGCGGAGAGCGAAGGGCGGAGAGCGAAGGGCAAAGGGCGAAGGGCGAAGGGCGAAGGGCGAGAGGAGAAAGGCGAAATTTTGTACACGGGGCAGGAAATAAATCCGAAGAAACTGCATTTCTGTATTCTATTTTCAATGTTCGGAATTTATTATTTATTCTAACTGTTTTCCTTTTATTGTTGTCGGTTGGTGGATTTGCCCAGGAGCAACGTTTTCCAAAACCCGATTTCGAAACCGGATATGTACAACCCGACACCTCAACACCCGAACCACGTTCTCTTTCTCTCGAATTTATAGATGTATTTATTCTGATTGCAGTTATGTCGTTGGCAGCATGGTTTGTATTTAAAAGCCGGTCGCGCCTTGGCATTTTGCTTTTGTCAATTTTTTCGTTGATTTATTTTGGTTTCTACCGCGAGGGTTGCATTTGTTCTATCGGCTCAATTCAAAATATCAGCCTTTCTTTTTTCGATCCGGCCTACACAGTTTCGTTGCCAACATTAGCATTTTTTATTTTGCCCCTGCTTTTTACACTTTTCTTCGGAAGGTTGTTTTGTGGATCGGCCTGCCCGCTCGGTGTCATTCAGGATTTGGTAAATGTAAAACCCATCGAAATTCCACAGTGGCTGCAAAAAAGCCTGGGTTTGTTCCCTTACATTTACCTCGGACTTGCGGTTTTATTTGCAGCTACGGGAACAGATTTTATTATCTGCCGCTTCGATCCTTTTGTCGGGATTTTCAGGATGGGGGCCGAATTCCATATAATTATACTTGGCATTTCATTTTTGCTGATGTCCTTATTTGTAGGCCGGCCATATTGCCGCTTTGTTTGCCCGTATGGCGTTTTGTTGAGCTGGGTTTCCCGTTTTTCGTGGAAACATCTTAGCATAACACCTTCGAAATGTATTCAGTGTAAACTGTGCACAACGTCATGTCCTTTCGATGTAATTGATTACCCTACCAATGAAAAGTTAGAATTAAACTCTAAATCGAACCGTCGGAATTTCACAATCTGGTTTTTGCTGATTCCGGTTTGGATGCTTGTTTTTGGTTTTACGGTTTCGAAGGCACATATATTTTTATCGAAAGCAAATTCTACTGTCTATCTCGCCGAACTCCTGATAGCTCAACCCGAATTAATTTCAGAATCAGATAATCTTGATATTGATACTTTCCGATCATCAGGAAAAACCATTGAACAATTAATAGAAGAAGCAAGAATTATTCAGGCAAAGTTTTACACCGGAAGCTGGATTTTAGGGATATTCCTCGGATTGGTAATTGGCATTATGCTGATGAACCAGTTCCGTTTCAGAAAAAGAAAAGATTACGAAGCCAACAGGGCAGATTGCCTGAGTTGTGGCCGTTGCATGGATTATTGCCCTGTGCCTGAATAATAAATCTAAACCAAAAAGCAATAATTCACCGGAAAAAACGGGGTAGGCTATGTTATAATGACTTATCGGAGAGAATGTGATTATTGAATACGGTAAAAAATCGTATTTTTGTATTGTGTGTATTTTGACTTTATAAAAACACTTAATGTAATGCAAAAACATCATGTTCACTTTACAAAAGAAAAGATAAAATATTATGCCTACAATCTCAATGTTTTTTGGAATTTTAATCAGAATGTTTTATATGGACATAGATAAACATAAGTTACCGCATATCCATGCCGAGTATCAAGGCGCGACGGCAGTATAATCTATTCCTGATGGCGATTTACTTGCTGGTAACATGAATAAGAGAAAGCAAAAGCTTATTCTTGCATGGATCGAAATTCATAAAGAAGATTTACTTGCTAATTGGGAGCTTGCAGTTAATGGTAAGCCTCCTTTCAAAATCAAAGGATTAGACCAATGAAAATAGCAGAGATAAAACCAAGATCAAATTTCATGCTTCAGGTAACAACTGACGATGGACGTATTGGCACTTTTGATGTAAGCCCATATTTGCATCTTGAGGCATTTTCTGAATTGATAAATATAGATGAGTTCATGAAAATAAAGAATGGGAAATATTTTGTAGAATGGGAATGTGGAGCTGACTTATCATCGGATACTATTGAAGCTTATCTCAAATTAGTTTAACAAAAAAGTTTGTAAAAATCATGATAACAGATATTTCATCTCTAAACTTTGAAACTACTTATAGTTATGCCGATTACATGAAATGGAATTTCGACGAAAAAGTAGAACTCATAAAAGGCAGGATTTCTAAAATGTCCCCTGCTCCTTTGCGAAAACATCAGATGGTTAGCAGTGAGTTGCTCAAACAAATTTTTAACAGTAAAAGCATCAAAGCCTGCCAGGTTTATCATGCACCATTCGATGTGCGGTTACAGGACAAGAAAAAATCGACTAATGATAAAGATATTTTCACTGTTGTTCAACCTGATATATCCATTATTTGTGATGAATCGAAGTTAGATGAAAGAGGTTGTCTCGGTGCTCCCGACTGTATTTTCGAAGTTGCTTCAAAATCTACATTGCAAAAAGACATCAAAATAAAATACAATTTATACGAAGAAAATGAGGTACGCGAATATTGGATTGTCTTTCCAAACGAGAAAGCAGTAATGGTTTACGACCTGGATAAAAATGGCGTATATCAGCCTCGTCCAATTGATGAAGACCAACGATATGTCGAATTGAAAATCCTGGATGATTTTAGGATTGATTTGGATGAAGTTTTCAGAAACAGCTAAACCCTGGGCTGTAAATACCAAATTTGTTTGAGCATGCCCGAAGTTTTGCTCCGGATTTTGAACCGTGAACCCGATAGAAATCAGGTGGGAACTATACTTCTTTTTACCTCCCAAACTTTCCTTACTTTTGTCCAAAATAATTTTCTATGGTTTTTGTTACAGGAGGAACGGGCTTGGTTGGTTCGCATTTAATTCTTGAATTGCTAAAAGCAGGAAAATCTGTAAAGGCTTTGAAAAGGCCAAATAGTAATATTGCCTTGGTTGATAAACTTTTTGAGTGGAATAAACTTGATGCTGATCAATACATGAAGAAGCTTTTTTGGGTGGATGGCGATTTACTCGATCCAGTTTCGATTGATGAGGCAATCGGGGAAATTAAAGAGGTTTACCATTGTGCCGGCATGGTTTCGTTTAAGCCTTCCGATCGTTTAAAAATGATCGAATATAATGTTGGAGGAACAACAAATCTTGTAAATGCCTGCCTTGAAAGGGGAGTAGAAAAGTTTTGCCATGTCAGTTCGGTGGCTGCTTTTGGCCAGGCTGTTGACGGAAAAACTATTGATGAAGAAACAACAAGGACTGCAAGTGCAGAACATTCCGGCTATTCAATTAGCAAGTATTTATCGGAATTAGAAGTTTGGCGTGCTATCAGCGAAGGATTAAGCGCGGTAATTGTAAACCCTTCAATTATTATTGGACCGGCCAATTGGAAAAAAGGAAGCTCCCTTATGTTTGGTGAAGTAGCGAAAGGAATGAAGTTTTACATAACGGGTAGCACCGGTTTTGTCGATGTGCGTGATGTGGTATCAATAATGATAGAGCTGATGGAAAAAAAGATTTTCGGCCAAGGCTTTTGTTTGAATGCCGAAAATTTATCCTTCCGGGAAGTTTTTACTGAAATTGCCAAAACCCTGGATGTAAAACCACCATCGATCGAAGCAGAACCATGGATGATCGGGTTGGCAAGATATATCGAAACCATCAAAAGCAAAATCATTAATACAGAACCACGTGTTACCAAAGAATCGGCTCGGTCTGCTTTGAGTAAAACAAGTTATTCAAACAAAAAAATTGCGGAATTATTGGAATACAAATTTGTCCCTGTAAAGGAGTCAATAAATCATACAGGCAAGTTATTTCGTACTGAGCCTTGAAGATTTCAATAATATGATTTTTTTCAGAAGTTTTGATATAGATATAAAATATCCGATAACTTGCAGAGCAATACTAAAACTTTATATCAGGTAATATAGCACATTGATTATTGGACTACTTACTGAGTATTATTTTTCCGGCCAAATAAGAAAAGGCAAAAGAAGTAGGTGAAAAAACTTACCCCGGGCTGGGTTTCCAGGGTATCTTCGTTAAACATCGATACAAAAGCAATTACCATGAACATAAGAAAGAAAAAGTCTGTCGTTCGTTTTTCAAAAAACATAGGGGCAAACATGGCAAATAATATTATCAGAAACCCTGATATCCCAAATGTTATAATAAAAGTAACAAACTGATTGTGTGCCCTGTGTCTATAATTTTCTGTTAAACCTGATTGCATCAGTTCGTATTGTTTATTGAATTCGATTTGGGCATCGCCGGTACCAACCCCAATAATGGGGTTGCGTGCAATAATTCCCATGGCAGCCCGTAGATATTCAATACGTTGGGCCATTGAATGTCCACTTGGGTTGCCACCGCGAAAATATAAATCCATTTCCCAAATAGTTTGATAAATTCTTGAATAAAGGCTGAATTTATTTTTGAAGATGTAATTTGAATTTCCTGCTTCAATAGATTTAATATCCATGCCGGAAAGCTTTTTTACTCCACTGGCATCTTTTCGCAAGTTAAGAGAGCTTAAATACCGGAGCAGTGTATATTTAATTTTTTGCCCTTTTTTGTCTTTATTATTATATTTTATCTTGCTTATTTTATTCCATTCTGTTTTCATCTCTTTTTCGCATATATACAAGCCAACCCAATGCCCATTTTCAACTTGGGGGTTTTTAAAATCGTGTGAATAACGATTTCCCAGGGCAGTGAATTTTTCGAGATTTTCAATATTCCGTTTATCAAAATTTCTAAATTCATTTACGGTTTTAACAAGATAAAAACCTGTTGACAGAGGAATGGCAAATAGGAAAACTAACAGAGATAGTCGCAATGGAAAATTATTAATGTTCCACACACGGATGGTCAGGAATACCGTGCTGCAAATAATCAAAACAGCAATTCCGGTAAGGCTTTGCAATAGTATTAGAAAAATAATCAACCAGAATAACAAAAGAGCATAAATAATTTTTTCGGTTTTTGTGGCACTCGATTTTTTTTGAAGGATGAAATAGCCCAAAGTAAAAATGGCAATATTAATAAGTAATGCAAACCTGATATGAGATATGAACAGGGAAATATCGCGAATATCGTTGATTTGAGAATTTCCTAAACCAAATAATACACACGTTGAGATTATAGAATTAACAAATACTGAAGCAATGAAAAACAACATTAGAAACTTTAATTGCTTTGCAGTTATCCCTTCCGAACTGGCAATTATTATTGGTAACAGCAACATGGGTAGTTTTATCCTCAGGTCTTTAAGGGCATTATATTTGGGGCCAAAAAAGCCATCGGGCCAGCTTGTGTAGAAAAGGCCCAAAAGATGGACAATAAAAATCAACAGAAAAATAATAACAGCTTTGCGTTTTATGAGCAACTGATATTTTTTTCTGAAATCGCCTTCCCAAATCCAGTTAATTGCAATAATAAACTGGCTTACACTCATTGTAAAAACCGAAACAGGTAAACTAACTGCCAGCAAAACAAGGCCGAAATAGTATACATTGAAGTGGTTTAGGTATTTCTGTTTTAGCATATCCTGATTTTCAGTTTTTCAAATGCCAAAAATAATAAACTAAACAGTTTCGATATTATTTAATTTCTGATGTGTTTTTCAACCAATGGTTAAGATTTTTCGATCCTTGTAGGTAATCCATCCTGACATCCTCTTTATTAAAGCGCGAAATGATAAGTGTTGCCATGTCGGAATGTTTGCGCGGAAGTATCAGGCTAAAGCGGTTAGAATAAAATGTCTGTAAGTGTTTTATATAATTAATAAGTCCGGTTATCTCATCATTTGTGAAATTAAGCTTGGTTTCTTCAAAATCCATTACAATCTTATAGCTTGAATCAAGTGAATAATCACAAACCAGCCGAACTAACGCAAACAGTGTTGCCCTATAATTGAAATTGCCATTGGCCTTAACTTTGTAATATTTTTGCTTCTCAACAACATTGATCTGGAAGTTCTCCGATTCAATATCTATCCATCGTAAAAGTGTCATAAGTTTGTAGTTTATCTTATTCACACAAATATAAGAAATTATTTTGCGCTTTAATATTTTATTGATTAACAAAAAGCACAACTTGATTAATGGTGTTTTTTTATCTGTAAGAATAAAATCGATGTAGAGGATAAAAAAAAGTGCCCTTATTACTGAGAACAGGGCACTTATATGCAATGGGTTCTAATTTTACGAGTTGCGTTTAAGATTTTTTCTCATCGCAGGTCATATTCAAATTTTCCATTATTACGTTCATGCGATACATGTTCCTGGCCACAATAATTATCAAGTCGTTCTCAATTACCATTACTTCGTTGCCTTCCTTAATAGATTTGTCAATTTGATCTAAATCAAAAATGGTTTCGAAAGGTAGTTTTGCAACTTTAACATTTTCAAGTTCTAATTGTTTATCGGTTAAGGTATAAACACTGCATGAAGTTGGGAAAGTTATTGCAACACATGAGATTTTAACATTGTTGTTAAGAATCATTTCGTGTATTTTAAGATCATCGTTAGGCAGTTTCCATGCTTCCGATTTCTCATGTTTCATAATAACCAAATCCTCAGGCTTGAGTTTAGATTTGTCAACGTTTCCGGGAACAGTCATATAACTTTCTTTGTTTATCCTAATCGACATGCTTCCAAGCAGGCTTGTAGTTTGATTCTTATTGTATGTATACAGTGCAAGTCTGATAAGGCCAATTTTGAGACTGTCCATCTCTTTGTTATTTCTTCTTCCCCTTAAATACTGAGGAAAATCAATTTCAATTTTATTGAATTGCTCAATATTTTTCTCTGCCGGATACATTAAATCGCCTAAACTATTGGCGTTCAAATACATTTTTGCAAAATGGTCGAGCATTTCTGCTTTATGGAAAGCTTCGAAAACAGTACGTCCTGTTGTATAAACGCCTGTACCATCAACAATAATGTTCGATGCTCCATTAGCAAATCGCGACACAAAAGCATTTACCTGTTCAGTATTAAAGTTTTTCACATACTCCGAAAAATGGGTAATGCCGGCTTTTTTGTTTAATCGTGGAAACAGATTAAAAACATTTTGGTTTGTTGTTGAACCAATTGCGGCAATTGCAGGAGAAAAAACATGGCATACTGCATTAATATCACCTCGCTTAGTATAAATTGCTCTGTGGATTGGCAACTCTTCCGAAGCTTTTTTAATGTCGTAATACTTTTTATCATCTTTGTCGATGTAAATAACCCTTCGTGTTTCGGGATTTATTGTGTCGAATTTTTGTGTCGATATATAAATATTACCATCAGGGTCACAAATCGAGACACTCCCACCATTACATAACCTAAAACCTCTTTCGACAAATTTTCTTGTAATTTCTACAATCTGGTCAGGTTCAAACATTAAATCTAATTTCATTTTATCAAATTTTAATTAATAATACAGTTAATAACATTTTGTGAATTATAAACCATTTTGGCTAATTACTTTATCAGCCAATAAAAATAGGCTGAAATAATTAATAGCAAAAAAACATAGAAGTCCTTTTACAATTCACAGTATAGTTTGTAATTCCCCAACTGCAAATGTAAACAATTATTGTATATTACACTGCATTTTGGATTATTTATTTAAAAAAATTATTATTATTTTGCATTATGAAATCATGTATTTTCAGATTTGTAATCCGATTGGCTTTTTTACAATTATTTTATTGTAGATTATCAACTGCTATTTTTTAATAATTACTATATTTATAAAAAGTTTTAGTTTATGTTTCATACTATCTTCTATCAGCTTAAAGATCCTAAAAACATTGGAATGATAATTCGTTCGCATGTTGCATTTAATGGGCAAAAAGTAATTTTTGCAGGATATAATCCACCTTATTCGTTTAAGAAAAAAGAAAAAGCGTTTTCGCGTTCACTATTTCAACAATGCGACAAACTGCATTTTAAACTAAGTGGTGATATGTTTTGCTGGGCAAAAGAAAATACCATTAAAACCATTGCTGTTGAAATTACTCCTGAGGCAGAAATTATTTCTAAATTTGATTTTTCACAAGAAGTTGCTTTGATTTTTGGCAACGAATCTCATGGTTTGCCCGAGGAGGTACTAAAGCAGTGCGACCATGTTGTAAGGATTCCGCAATTTGGTGGTGTTGGAAGTTTAAACGTTGCCATTTCGGCCAGCATCGTAATGTATGAAATAAATCGTACTCGTACCGATTTAAAAAAAGTTAATGGCCGGATGTATCATTTCAGGTAAATATTACCCAAACAAGCTTTTTAATAAACTCAGTTTAGCTTCTTCATCAATTTCAATTTTTCTTGAAATAAGGAATCCTCGGGCTTTAATATAGCCTTGAATCCGCAAAGATGTGCCCCTACGGAAAACTGATTTGGTTAGTTGCTTTGCATTTTCCCCCATGTTCTCTATATCTACTTTTATTGGGATATTGTAGCTTTTCGACGAATGAGAAGGGATGTTAAACGATTTGATCTCATTCACACTGCCTAAAGGAATTCCTCCAAGCGAAATTGTAAGTTCTGCCTCACGCACCGAAAATTGCCGGTTGTTTGGGTTAGCAATAACAAACCCAAGGTCGATAATCATTTCCTTTTCATCAATAGAATTAATGCTAACATTTTTAATTTCTTTTAATTCGATTGGCTTTAGTTCGGTACATGAAAAAGCGACAAATGCAACAAATGCTAAAACAATGGGAATTAGTAGTTTTTTTAATATGATCATTATCTTTGTATTTTTAATATTTTATAACATTGAGAACGCAAAATAAGAGAAAAATTGTAAACGATCCGGTATATGGGTTCATAAATATTCCTTCAGATTTAGTTTTTGATCTGATAGAACACCCCTGGTTTCAACGTTTGCGCAGGATAAAACAACTTGGCCTGAGTAATTATGTTTATCCGGGTGCAAACCATACGCGGTTTCAACACGCACTTGGTGCAATGCACCTAACCGTAAAAGCAATAACCGTGTTGCGCGAAAAGGGGCACGAAATAACCGAAGTCGAAGCAGAAGCTGTTACCATAGCCATTTTATTGCATGACATAGGACATGGGCCTTTTTCTCATGCACTTGAAAATAGTATTGTTACAAAAATCTCGCACGAGGAGCTTTCTCTTTTGTTTATGAAAGAGTTAAATATACAGTTTAATGGCCGGCTCGATCTTGCCATTCAGATATTCCGGAATAAATATGAAAAAAAGTTCTTGTTCCAGCTTGTGTCGGGGCAGCTCGATATGGACCGTATGGATTATCTTCGACGCGATAGTTTTTTTACAGGGGTTTCCGAGGGGGTAATAGGTTCGGACAGAATAATTAAAATGCTGAATGTGGCTAACGACGAACTGGTTATCGACGCAAAAGGAATATACTCTGTAGAGAAATTTTTGATTGCCCGCCGATTGATGTATTGGCAGGTTTATCTTCATAAAACAGTATTGGTTGCCGAAAGCATGTTGCTTAAAACTTTGCAAAGGGCGAAGCTTCTTGCCCGACAAGGCCAGCCTCTTTTTTCAAGTACTGCATTGCAATTTTTTCTGTATCAGCAAATAAAAGAAGAAGGTTTTTTTAATGATGATAGAAAATCATGGCTCGCACTTTTTGCCGAACTCGACGACGACGATCTTTTTTCGGCTATTAAGGCATGGACAAAACATGATGATAAAGTGTTGGCAATTCTTGCAAATAGCATTGTAAACCGAAGGCTTTTTCGCATTGAAATCGAAAATAAACAATTTTCATCAGGGAAAATAGGAAAACTACAAAACGCTGTAAAAAAACGTTTAGGCCTTAGTAATGCCGAAATAGATTACATGGTTTATTCAGATTCAATAAGTAATTACGCATATACATTAAACGATTCCCAAATCAATATTCTTTATAAAGATGCAGGCCTTCAGGAAATTTCAGCGGCTTCGGATATTTTAAATATACAGGTACTTTCGAAAAATGTAATTAAGTATTTCCTGGTTTATCCGAAAGAACTGATTTGATTGCTGAACCCTGTTTTTTAGTTAGCAGTCAGCAATCAGCAAAATTGACTTCTAAACCAATTATTCCCTTGATTAATTGGCTACACCACTCCCAAATTTTAATTTCTCCGATTTGAAATAAATAATATTACATTTGCAGCAAATCGTTTATTCAACATGGAGTTATCGGCAAAAGACATTGCGAAATTTTTGAATGGTGAAATTGAAGGGGATCAAAACGTAAAAGTTAATGATGTTTGCAAGATAGAAGATGGCAAGCAAGGTTCGCTTACTTTTTTGGCAAATCCCAAATATTCAAAATATATTTATAATACATCTGCCTCAATAGTAATTGTTAACAAAACTTTTATTCCTGAACAACAAATTATTAACACCTTAATTAAGGTTGATGATGCTTATCAGGCATTTGCTGCGCTTTTGAATATGTATGATAAAAGAACAAAAGCAGAAAAAGGAATCGACCCACAGTGTTATGTTGATAAGTCGGCAAAGCTTGAGGAATCAATTTATATTGGCCCTTTTGCATACATTGGAAAAAATGCCAAAATAGGGAAGAATGTCGAAATTCATCCACAAGTATATATTGGCAATAATGCAGAAATAGGTGATAACACAATTTTATTTGCCGGAGTTAAAGTATTCCACGATTGTACAGTTGGTAAAGATTGTATTATCCATGGGGGTACAGTGATAGGTTCCGATGGCTTTGGATTTGCACCAAAAAATCAAAAGGATTATAAAAAGATACCTCAAATAGGGAATGTAATAATTGAAAATGATGTGGAAATTGGATCCAACTCCAGCATCGACCGTGCTACTATGGGTTCTACAATTATCCGTAAAGGTGTAAAAATGGACAATCTTGTGCAAATTGCACATAATGTGGAAGTTGGAGAACACACAGTAATGGCATCTCAGGTTGGGATTGCCGGTTCCACAAAAGTTGGCAAAAACTGCATGATTGGTGGACAAGTTGGAATCGTTAACCATATCACAATCGCCGATGAAGTTAAAATTGCTGCACAATCAGGTGTGTCATCAAGTGTTTACGAAAAAGGTACCATATTGCAGGGATCTCCGGCATTTAGCATAAAGGACTATCAGAAATCGCTTGTTATATTTAAGCATTTACCGAAAATCCAGAAGGAAATACATAGTCTGCAAAAGTTTATTAAAGAAATTCAGCCTACGGTCTCTGATTCTTAGTAGGCAGTCCTTTGTCTACATTACTTAGCTTCCAACATTTAAACAACGAATCAACGAATTGATGAATTAACGAATTGATTCGCCAATCGTAAATCAACAATTTATTGTTACTTTTGCCGCCTTTGAATAAACGCAAGTGTATCACTATAAAATAATATGACACATTTACAGAAAACAATTAAAAAAGAGATAACTCTTAAGGGAACCGGGCTACATACCGGTATTATTGTTAATTTAATTATTAAGCCGGCACCTGTAAACCACGGATTCAAATTTAAAAGAGTTGATATTGAAGGACAACCAATTATCAATGCTATTGCCGAGAATGTAACAGATACTTCGCGTGGTACAACACTCGAAGATCACGGAACACTTGTTTGCACAGTAGAGCATATACTTTCGGCTCTTTATGGGATGGAAGTTGATAATGCTTTAATCGAAGTTGATGGCCAGGAAATTCCTATAATGGATGGTAGTGCCAAACATTTTGCTGAAGCAATTGAAAAGGCTGGTGTTGTAGATCAGGAAACCGAACGAGATTACTTTATTGTAAAAGAAACTATTTCTCATTTTATTCCTGAAAAAGGTACAGAATTATTGGTAGTACCCGATAAAAATTATCATGTTTTAGTAAATATATCGTACGATTCAAAAATCCTGAACAATCAATTTGCAAGCATTCATTCACTTGATAATTATAAAGATGAAATTTCATCCTGCCGTACTTTTGTTTTTCTGAGGGAACTAGAAGCATTACAAAAAAACAATTTGATTAAAGGTGGAGACCTTGATAATGCTATTGTAATAATTGACAGAAAAGTTACCCAGGAAGAAATTGACAGGTTGGCCAGGTTGTTCAATAAACCGTCGGTAGAAGTAAAACCCGAAGGAGTTTTAAATAACCTCGAACTTAGTTTTCCAAATGAACCCGCCCGCCATAAATTACTTGATGTAATTGGCGATCTTGCACTTATTGGCAAAAGAATTAAGGGGAGGATTATTGCCACTCGCCCGGGACATGCCGCTAATGTTGAGTTTGCAAAAAAAATCAGACAGGTAATAAAAAAAGAAAAAATCAGAGGTGAAATCCCTGTTGTTGATTTCAGCAAGAAACCATTAATGGACGTTAACCAAATTCAGGATTTATTGCCTCATCGCTTTCCATTTTTAATGGTTGATAAAATTCTGGAAATGGATGAAAATTCTGTTGTTGGGATGAAAAATGTTTCGATAAACGAAGGCTTCTTTGCTGGTCATTTTCCGGGGGCTCCTGTAATGCCTGGTGTTTTAATTGTTGAAGCCATGGCCCAAACAGGAGGCATTCTCGTGCTTAGCCAGGTGGACGAACCGGAAAAGTATTTAACATTTTTCATGAAAATCGACAATGTGAAATTTAGAAAAAATGTAAGTCCGGGCGATACTTTAGTATTCAAATTAGTTTTAACTGCACCTGTACGTAGAGGAATTGCAAATATGGTTGGACAAGCCTTTGTTGGCGACAGCTTAGTAGCCGAAGGCGAGTACATGGCAAAAATTTTTAAAGCAAAAGAATAATGATTCAACCTTTATCTTATGTTCATCCTGATGCAAAAATTGCAAGAAATGTGGTTATTGAACCATTTGTAACTATTGCCAAAAATGTTGAAATTGGCGAAGGTAGCTGGATTGGCTCAAATGTCAGCATTATGGAAGGTGCCAGGATTGGAAAAAATTGCCGCATTTTTCCCGGAGCAGTTATTTCTGCTATTCCTCAGGATTTAAAATTCGAAGGAGAAGAAACCCTTGCTATTATTGGCGACAATACAACAGTGCGCGAATGTGTTACGATTAATCGTGGTACTAAAGCAAAAAACAAAACAGTAGTTGGAAAAAACAATCTGTTGATGGCTTATGTGCACGTAGCCCACGATTGCCTGTTGGGCGACAATATTATTCTTGGGAATGCCACTCAACTGGCAGGCGAAGTTATTATTGACGATTTTGCTATACTTAGTGGACTTGTTGCAGTTCATCAGTTTTGCCATATTGGGGCACATGCAATGATTTCGGGTGGATCGCTTGTCCGTAAGGATGTACCACCATTTATTAAAGCAGCAAGAGAACCTCTCAACTATTCAGGTATTAACTCAATAGGTTTGAGAAGGCGCGGGTTTTCAAACGAAAAAATTAATGAAATACAAGATGTTTACCGTTTTCTTTTTCTGAAAAACCTTAACAATCAACAAGCCATGGACAGAGTTGAAGCCGAAATGATTGCCTCCGACGAAAGAGATCAAATCCTTCTTTTTGTAAAAAATTCAAAACGCGGTATTATTAAAGGATATAGCCCGGAGTAATTGATTATTGATTAATGTCTATGTGATATTGCTGAAATAACTTACCCTTATTGTAATGCAAAATCTGCGAATTTGTGGATAGAAATGTTGTTTGAAAATCGCCACAGATTCACATATTACCGATGAATTCAAATCCAAAATTAAAATTGACTTTAAAAAACTAAGGAACTATGGCAAATATTAATAAAATAAAAGGAACAATAGGAATTTTAACCGGAGGAGGTGATGTTCCCGGGCTTAACCCTGCCATTCGTGCAATTACAATTCGTGCAATCCGCGAAGGCTACAAAGTGGTTGGTTTGCGCCGCGGTTGGGCTGGTATTACCGAAATAATAAGAGACGAAAAAGCCAATAATGATGGGAAATTTATTATTCTTACCGAAGATGTTGTAAACAGGGCAGGGCGTACAGGAGGAACTTTTCTTCACTCGTCACGCACAAGGCCAAGCCATGTTCCAAAAAACAATGTTCCCGAACATTTAAAAGATACTTACAATGAGGAAATAAATGATCTCACGCCTGAGGTAGTGAAAAACCTTGCCTGGTTGGGCATTGAATACCTTATCCCGATTGGTGGCGACGATACTTTAAGTTACGCTGTAAGGCTTTATCGCGAAGGATTGAAAGTAGTTGCCATTCCAAAAACTATGGACAACGATGTGCCAGGTACCGATTATTGTATAGGGTTTAGTACATGTGTAACCCGCACAATCAACATGACAAATGTTTTGCGCACCTCGGCCGGTTCGCACGAGCGTATGCTTGTAATGGAAGTTTTTGGGAGATATGCAGGGTTTACAGCTCTTTTACCTACCATGGCAGGAGCTGCCAACCGTTGTGTTATTCCTGAATATAAATTTAACATCGAAAGCCTTGCCGAGCTTTTGGTTGAAGACAGATACACAAACCCAAGTAAATATTCGGTAGTTTTGGTTTCGGAAGGAGCCATGTTCGAAGGAGCAGAGATGACTTTTAAAAATCACGAAACCGATATGTATGGGCACAAGAAACTGGGAGGCATTGGCGATATGGTTTCAGCAGAATTAAAGAATTTATCGCCAAAATTCAACAAAGGCAAAACAATAAATGTTATCAATCAGAAACTGGGCTATCTTGTTCGTGGTGGCGATCCCGATGCAATTGACTCTATTGTCCCGATGGCTTATGGCAACCTGGCACTCGATCTTATTTTAAAAGGCATACATGGACGGCTGGTAATTCTCAGAAATGGTCGTTACGATAATGCACCGCTCGAAATTATCACAAGCACACAAAAAACAATCAATATTAAAGAGCATTATAACACAGATCGATTACGCCCGGTTTATGGTAGCTTTGAGTTTAAACCATTGTTTATAATGACTGATGGGTAAAAGAAACTATATCAATTGATTATTGTCTATTGATTATTGATTATTGAAATTTCGGCATTTTTCATATAGCCACAAAAGGAGTTGACACTTTTTTCTCAGTGTAACTCTGTATTATTTCTCTGT
>JAYENH010000948.1:0-6817 GCA_034721995.1 Bacteroidota bacterium | reverse complement strand
GAATTGAAGTGTGGTACTTGCAAATCTTCCTGTTACATATAAGTTTCCGTACAGGTCGGCAGCCACACATTCGGCATAATCGTTTGTGCTGCCACCACATTGTTTTGTCCAGTAATAATTTCCCTGATAGTCGAATTTTGAGATAAACGAATCATGTCCGCCATTACTGGTAAAAATATCGCTTCCCACACCAAACGACAAACTGTTAAACCAACCACTAATGTATATGCCATCATTCATATCGGAAGTAATGCTATAAACAAGGTCTTCACCATCGCCATACATTCCTGTTACCCACATCACATTCCCATTTGGGTCGTACATGGCAAGGTAAACTTCTTTGGTCGATGAATTATTTGATAGTTGAAACGTACCGAAGTTGCAGGTGCTGCTTTTAAATTGCCCCGTAACATAAATATTTTCCTGCCAATCGACAGCTATAAAACTGCCAAACTCTTCCTCCGTACCATAAATATGCCTGGCCCAAACCACATCTCCATCCTGGTTATATTTTACCACAAAATTATCGCGATAGCCACTATTTGCATTTGTAAAAGTTGTTGCATCGAATGTAATGCTGTCCGAAGTAAAATCGCCAATCACATACACATTGCGGTACTCGGGGCTTACCGTAAGGTTTCGGAGCAGTTCTGTACCACTTGCCCCGGCATGGCGTGTCCAAATCCGATCTCCTGTTGGGGTATATTTGCTTACAAACAAATCGTAACCACCTTGATTAATTAAGGTAGTGTCGGCAATTGTAATATCGCCATCAACAAAATTTCCGCCCAAATACACATTATCCGATTCATCCACCCCTAAGGCACGGCCCCATTCACGGCCACTTCCGCTACTGTTTTGTGCCCAAAGGAAGTTTCCGTCAGAATCGAATTTTACAATAAACATTGAGGCTGCCCCTGTATTATACAAAGTTGTATCGCTGCCAATATTAAAGCCCGGACTTCTGAAATATCCTGTAACATAAATATTGTTTTGATTATCAGGTTTCACATCCCATGCTTCATCTTCATGCGTGCCCCCCATACTTAAAACCCAAATACTGTTTCCGAGCGAATCGTATTTTGCCAAAAAAACGTCGTGGTTTCCCTGGCTTGTCAAATTGTTAGTTCCTATTGTAAAAGAAGAAGAAGAAAAACTGCCTGCAATATATACATTATCGGCTCCATCAATTTCTATTGTGTGGCTTCTTTCTTCGTCAGTACCAATTAGTCCGTTAGACCATACCCAATCGGGCGTTTGAGCAAAAAGCACGTATCCACAAAACAAGGCAATGCTTAGTGTTATGTATTTTTTCATTATTATATAATTTTATTAATCTGATAAAAATAATCAATCTCGTGGAAAAATAAAAATTAAAAAAAGAGAGCTGCACTAATTGCAACCCTCTACATTAACTCTCCTTGTCCCCCATATAATTCTTACACCTATACCATTATGAAACATCCATGCTAAAGAATTATAACACACAGGAGGATGATTAAAAAAAATCTTTGCGACTTTGCGGCTTTGCGAGAAATATATTTTAAACAAATTGAAATTATTTTACTTTTTTCATTATAGATTTGTTTTTTTCATGCGTTTGCCATGTACGGGTAATAAACAAATTGTAGATTTCGATTAGATTGATTTATTTCGCACAATTATTGTATTTTTCAAATTTGTTAACAATTATGAGTTTATCTGAAAAAATAGGCAATGACCTAAAACAGGCTATGAAGGCTAAAGATAAGGAGCTTATGCAGGCTCTTCGTGCTATAAAATCTGCAATTATTCTGGCTAAAACCGATGTGGGATCAAAAGAAATTACCGAAGCTGATGAGATAAAAATGCTTCAGAAGTTAGTTAAGCAGCGAAACGATTCGGCAGAAATATATAAAGCTCAGGGCAGGGACGATTTATACAACCAAGAGGTTTACGAAGCCAATGCCATTAAAAAATATTTACCCGAACAAATGAATGCAGAAGTTTTAGAGAACGAAATAAAGCGAATAATTGCCGATCTTGGAGCTACAAGCATGAAAGACATGGGCAAAGTAATGGGTATTGCGAATAAAAAATTAGTTGGAAAGACTGATGGGAAAAGCATTTCAACAAAAGTAAAAGAACTATTATCATAAAAGGATTATAAATAGAAATACTATGAAAAATATTTCGGCTTTAATAAATGTAGTGCTTTTGTTGGCGGTGGCAGTTTTGTATTATCTGCATTTTTCTGCTTCCAATAGTGTTGAAACAAAATCTGAATCAGTGATTTTAACAAAATCTGACATTGCATCGGGTGAAGTAAAAATTGCTTTCATCGATCTTGAAAAACTTCTTGTCGAATATAACCTGTCAGCCGACTTGAATGAAAATTACTCGCAACACATGGAAAAGGCACAGACAAAATTGGATAAAAAAGTTTCTGATTATAAAAAGGAATTAAGAACATATCAGGAAAAATTACAAAGAGGAGGGTTTCTTAGCCAGCGCAGTGCCGAAAACCAGAAAGATGCTTTGTTAGAGAAACAACAGGAGCTTCAGATATTACAAATGGAGCTTGAAAACACCCTGCTCGAAGATCAGCAAAAACTAAATAGCCAATTGTACGACTCGGTGATGAATTATTTGCATGAGTATAATCAAGCACAAAACTTTCAATATATTTTCAGCAAAATGGATGGGGGAGGTTTATTAATTGGTGACTCAACGCTGGAAATTACAAATCACGTTGTGAATGTTCTAAACCAAAGATATAAAAGCATTAAGGAGTAATTTGGATAAATCTTTTCCCGAATTAAACTCAAAACCGTATGTCATTTGCAGGGAAATATCTTAAACGCCATAGTATTTATCATCCGCAAATAAATGAAAGCCCGGCAAATGATTTGCAAATTATTGTTGTAATCCCTTGCTACAACGAGCCTGATATTTTAAAAACCCTCAATTGTTTAATAGCTTGTGAAATGCCGCCAACTCCTGTCGAGGTATTGGTAGTAATAAATTCGGGAGAAGGGGACAAAGAGGAGATAATAGTTCAGAATAAAAAAACAGAAAATGAAATTAAAGCATGGTCCGATTTTAAAGCGAATGAAAAAATAAAAACTTTCGTTATTCACAAAAACAATCTTTCGCGAAAACATGCAGGTGCAGGCTTGGCACGTAAAATTGGTATGGACGAAGCCATCCATCGTTTTAATAAGATAAATAAGCCCAATGGCATAATAGTTTCTTTTGATGCTGACAGCTTGTGTTCACCTAATTATTTATCTGAGATTTACCAACAGTTTAGAAAAAGGCCAAAAGCTACAGCATGTAGTATTTATTTTGAGCATCCTGTTTTGGGAAAGGAGTTTTCGCCTGAAATATATAGGGCTGTAACCCGCTATGAATTGTACATGCGCTTTTATAACCAGGCCCTGCGTTACACCGGATACCCTTATTCTTTTCACACCGTTGGGTCGTGTTTTGCCGTACGCGCCAGTGTTTATGCTGCACAGGGCGGAATGAACAGGAAACAAGCTGGCGAGGATTTTTATTTTCTTCAGAAGGTAATCCCTCTTGGAGGATTTTTCGAGATAAATGAAACTTGTGTTTTTCCATCGCCGCGTCCATCCGATCGGGTCTGTTTTGGAACCGGTTCGATGGTTAACAGCCTTGTAAAATCAGATATAGATTTTAAAACCTATCCTGTAAAGATTTTTTCGGATTTACTACATTTCTTTTCTGATATTAAACAATTGTATGCACAAAGCGATAATGCTGCCGGGAGATATATATTACAACAGTCTAATATTTTGCAAGAATTTCTATTGAATAATTTTTTTATTGAGAACATTGCTGAGATAAACGCCAATTCTGCTGATAGGAAAAATTTTGTTAAGCGATTTTTTAGATGGTTTAATGCTTTCAGGATTTTGAAATATGCAAATTATGCCTGCGAAAACGAATATCAAAAAGAATCGCTAATCGAAGTTGCGAATCAACTTGGAAGAGAAACAGGAATTCTAAAAAAAGAAAATTCAGAAGCAGAGGTTTTGTTGAGTTTTTACCGGAGGTTTGAAAAAGAGAATCAGAATGAGACATGATGAGGGGAGTTATTGTTTGTTGCTCCTTGCTAATTGAGATTTGTTGAGCTACATTTTTTCCTTTTCGAAATATTTACACCACTTTGTTAGCGGACATTCCGCGCATTTAGGTTTGCGTGCCGTGCAAACATACCTGCCATGTAAAATCAACCAGTGATGTGCAACCGGGATTTTCTCTTCGGGGATGTATTTAATTAATTGTTTTTCTGTTTCTAAAGGGGTTTTGGCATTTGTGCTGAGACCAATGCGGGCAGCTACCCTAAAAACATGTGTATCGACAGCAAGGCTTGGTTTATTAAAAACAACCGATGCAATTACATTGGCTGTTTTTCGACCAACCCCGGGCAGTTTTTGTAACTCAGTAATGTCGGATGGAATATCGCCATTAAAATCTTCTACTAACATTTTGGCCATGCCCAACAAATGTTTCGATTTATTGTTTGGGTACGAGCAGGAACGAATAATCTCAAATACTTCATTCTGCAATGAATATGCCAGATCTGATACTTTTGGGAATCGTTCGAAGAAGTTTTGTGTGATAATATTTACACGCTTATCGGTGCATTGTGCCGAGAGTATAACTGCCACAAGCAACTGATACGGTGTTTTGTAATGAAGCTCTGTTTCAGCCACAGCTTGGTGTTCGGAAAAATATTTTATGATATGTTCGAAACGTTCTTTTTTTGTCATAATCCTAAAAAAAAAGGCTTACCACAAAAGCAGTAAGCCTGATTAAACATGAGTAAAAGTACTATTTTATTTTTGTCATTTTATAGCTTTTAATAAAATCTCCTGCTTTGAGAGTGTAATAATACATTCCGGCAGAAAATCCCGAGCCGTCAAATTCTATGATATGTGTACCATTGCTAAATTCTCTGTTAACAGGTTCGGCAACTAATTCACCAAGTTCATTATAAATACTAATATTTACATATTGAGGATTGGGAATACTAAACTCAATTTTAGTGTTTGTATTGAAAGGGTTTGGGGTGTTTTGTGAAAGTGTAAAATCACTTTGAATTGTATTATTTGTCATGATTTTTCCAATAATGCTAATGCCATTATCAGAATATGTTTGATCCCCTTCTATCCAGTATTCAACATTAAGAATAACGTTTTTACCCTTTGCTGATTCGATACGAATGGTGAAGTTTTCGTTGTCAACAAGGCCGTCTTTTTCGTGGCTAAGTTCATCATTACCCCAAATCGTAATGGCTGTATTTTCTCTAACAAAAGGAGCACTTCCTATAATAAGCCCTGTTTCGGAGTACACATTAATTTCATCGCCATATTCCGGCAAAATATCCCATGAGCTTAATGGAATTCCCAGTGTCATGTTTTTATCAGTTATTTTTATCAGTTCTTGCTTTGATGTAGTAACAGAACTTTTTGAAGAAGATAGCGGGACATTTGTAAAGTTTGCCGAATAAACCAATGTATCTACAAAGTTCATTTTAATATCATATCCATCGCCTGAGATCATATTGCCTATATTGTTTACACCATACTGAGGCCAATAAATTACACCAGAACCGTTTTTAACAACTTGTATATTCTGCACGATTGAATAGAGTAAATACTCAATTGATGCAGGTGTTTGACGCAAGTACCCCAGGATAGACCAATTTAGGGGTAATGGAATTTCAATTTCTTCGGGAGATATAGCAATACCTGTAATACTTAGGACTTGGGTTATGTCCATTTTAATTTTATATCCTTGTCCAATTTCAATCGATCCTATATTATTTACACCGTACTGAGGCCAATATATGTTGCCACTTCCATCTTTTACCACATTAACATTACTTATGATATCAAGAAAAACATCTTCAATATCAGGTTCGAAAGGCTCAATATATGTTGAGAAGTTACTCCAATTATATTCAAGTAAAATATCTTGTGTTTGGCTGGAAATAGCTGTAAGATTTGATATGCTACTTACACCATTATTAAAATAATAAGCAACATTTGGGTAGCCGGTAAGGTCATAAACCGCTCCGGCATCGTATTCTATGCTGTCGGATGCATCCCAGATTTTCCATTGAAACACTTCTCCTATGGCAAATCCATTTGGAGAAACGAGAGTGCCGGTGTTTCCCCATGCTATTATATTAGGATTATCGTTTAACCACATAACATATCCGGCACATGCAAGACTCCCTAATGAATCGTAAAAGAGACCTATATAATCACCTGGTTCAATAGCTGTTTCACTGATTGTAATTTGTGAGGCAGATGGTAATAAAATTGTATGCGAGATACCTGAATATCCATATTGCCAGTCGGGGGGATTGTCGATATAGACACAAGAACTGTCGTTAGTGTTAGCTAAGGGGTTAAAATTTAATGCTTGCGGATCGTCGCAGCCATAAATAGTGAGGGAGGGATCGTCTAAAATTTCAAAGTTTATCCATTCTGTACAAAGTCCGGCATCTGTTATCATAACAAAATATGTACCTGCTCCTAATGAATTACATGATGAGTTTGTACTATCGTTCGTCCATAAATATGTATATGGAGGAGTGCCACCTGAAACATCAAGGTTTGCCCACCCGTTAGTAAGTCCAATATCAGTTGCATTGTGTTTTGTTAAAACAGCATTTATTTCGCCGGGCTGATCAACTCCTGTTCCGTCCAGAATCATGCAGTTGTTCGAGTCGGTAACATAAATTCCATAAACGCCAGCTGTTAATCCATTGTTAATACTTGTAGTTTGAGAATTAGACCAG
>JAYENH010000947.1:0-6839 GCA_034721995.1 Bacteroidota bacterium | reverse complement strand
TCGGAATATCCATCGATGCCGCATCCGGTTGCTGTTTGGCTTATTGTATTGAAAGAGAAATCGTCTATTTCGTCGCCAACATTACAATTAGAGCTTGGAATACAATAATTGCCCTGCATTATGCCAATAAATTCGCTAAACGAAAGTGATGATTGGTAAACTCCTGATTGCAGGTCGCAGGTAAAAATCACTTCTGTACCAATGGCAATGCTTGCATCGGCCTGTATGTTGAATGTAACCGAAGTGTTTGTACCCGAAAGCAAAGTCCCTAAATTAATAGATGAATTACTTATTGTGATTAAAGTGTTATTTGAAACAAGGTTAGCCATTACTGAATAGCAATTGCTCCCGCCATTGTTCCCTGCATCAATTGTAATTGAAGCTGATTCGCCTGCATCGAGAATGCCATCGCCATTACCGAGGCTTACATCATCAATAACATAAGAACCAATTGTAAGCGAAGGTGCATTTATTACAATGTTAAAATTACCCAACCACGAATTTCCCCCGGTGGCAGTAATGGTATAAGTAAATAAAGCCGAATGTTGATCGGGAACATTACCTGCAATATTAAAAGCAAGGGCATTGTTTGCCGTAGCCGTAGCCGAAGCTGATATTGTTCCAAAACTTTCGGTGCTATCCGTCAGAGTGATATATGGATCGGCACAGTTTACATCAAGCACAACATTCGAGGCGGGCTGTGAGCCAATATTTTCAAGTATTATATTTAAAAGAATACTTTCGTTATAATCGGCAAAGCCGTTATTGTTTCCGCCGGCATCATTTATTGTAAAAGATTGAATTTCGACAAAAGGAGTATTGCCGGGGATCACATCAAGTGTGCCGATATAAGGCTGCCGATTTTGTTTAGTTACCACAACATCGGCAGTAACGGGGGCAGAAAACGAAGGAAAAGTCAGCGTAACTATTCCACTCGTACCAGTATATTGGGCATCCAATAATGCACCGTTTAACGAAAGTGCTACATAGGCGTAGCTCTCGGTGCTTACCTGTAAACTACTTGTGCCAACCGGTACCGACGAATTGTATGTAACTGTCATAGCCGATGGTTCAGAAAAATACACCATTAAGGATGGATCTCCCATAAGGTGATAAATCTCCCAATAATATTGAGCTGTTGATGCGCTTTGCCCGGCTGATACTGCAAGGTTTCCTGCATGTATCATTTGACCTTGTGCCGGAAACCATTCGCTTGTTGCTTCGCCATTATCGTGAAAAGTACGATCGTAAGAACCAAGTCCTGTTCCTGCATAAGTTGGATTTGCCGTAACAGTCCCAACGCCTACGCCCCAGTAAAAATCACCTGTCCAGTACGAATTGTTCGATGCGCCAATATATCCAATTGCCCCTTTGTCTTCGGCACGTAAAAGAGCCTCGCCAAAACAAACCGATACATCGAATTTATTGGTAACACAGGCATTCCCGATCATTAGCGGATATTTATGAATGTTGGTCATCGATGCTACATCGCTAACTGTAAACGAAGGATTTGCCCAACCCGATGAACTTCCGTGTGCAGTGTAATTAGCAAAACTACATCCCGCGCTTATATCGTTCCTGATTTGCGTAGCCGACGATCCCGATAGCGGATACAAATAAGTATTGGAGTAAATGCCATGTGCCGAATTAAAATAATTCGTTGTGCCATAAGTTATTTGCCCGTTTCCGTAAGTAGGGGCATAGCTTGCATCAACGCCCGACACCATAACAACCGTATCTAAAAATGAAGGACTGGGCATAAGGTATTGTTCGTACTCAAGTGTCTTGTCGATTTGAGCTTGCAACTGTTCGATATTTGTGGCCGAAAACCTGCCGTAATATGCCTCGGGAAAATAGTCTCCGCTTCCGTCGTATTCGCAGTAGTAGAGGTCGGTAACATGCCCCGAACCCGAAAAGGCCGGAACCTGTGCGACATCGCCCACAAGTAAAACAAAACTTGGTGCAGGATCGGATGCTGTTGCCGCTGTGTACAAGCCTTGCAGGTAACTTTTTATCGTAGTAGTAGTAGTCCCAACCGCCGGATTATTCGTGTAAGCCTCGATAACATTAAAACCTTTTTTTGTTTTCCAGGCTACAAACGGTTGCAAAACAGTCTGAAACAATGGGTCCGAAACAATAACATATTTTACAGGATAGCTTACAATCTGGTCTTTTGTCCCTGCCTGGGAATTTAATAATTTCCCAAATGCTCCTTCAAAAAGTGGAGAGTGATATTTTTGTGCAAGGGCTTTCGTTGCAGTTATATCAGCATTTTCAAATACAACTTCAACAATAATATTAGTTTTTATTTTGATGATATTTTTTACAGGATTGTAGCGAATCGGATTAACAAGTAGTTTTCCAATTCTTTTTCCACGCATGATGCCTAATTCCACGAAACGCACGGTTTGGTTTATTAAAAACTCATCGCTTTTGTACACGCGCTCGTTGTAATAAAATTTTACTGTTGCCGGATCCTGGTTTTTTGCGAGGGGCGGTTGGTTAGGAAATATTTTTTCGTTAAACCCTATTTGCGTAAGATTTATAATTTCCTCGTCGTACGAAACAATATTTATTTTCACCTTTCCTCCTACCGGGATTTCCAATAATTCGGAAAAAACAGGCAGTGCAGGATAGCCAAACTGCTCGTCGATTGTTGAAGAAGGAAAGCTAAGTTTGATAAACCTGCCTTCTTTTACATTTACTTTATCAGCAAAAATATTCCCCGTATTAGCTTTAATACTGATGTCAAAGTGTTCCTGTTTTACTTCACTAATACCTGTTTTGTTGGCATTTACAGTAATCTCTCTTGTTTGCCCAAAGCCAGTTTTAATAATGGCAATGGCAATAATCAATAATAAATACTTTTTCATAATTTTTTTTTGATTGAAATTTGAATCCTCATTTCTCTATTGCGACAAAGCTACATATAATGGTGTTTTAAAAAAATTTAGTTACGCTAAATTCAGTATTTTTGAGGATTTTAACAAAGACCTGAAAGAATATGCAAAACATGAATAAGGATTGGGTAGTTCGGATTGAAGAAAATATCAATACACAAAAAGAAAATATTCATAAAAGGGATGTGCGTTTTTTTCAGGTCGATCAGCTTAACAGGATTGCCGTGCGACTTGAATCTTTTGAAAACGAATGTGCTGAGTGCAAAAAACATAAAACTGCCCTTGAAGATATTTCAAAATCGCTTGCTCAATACATCAACACAAATGCTGCTGAAAAACGAGAATTTGAAAAAAAAACAGATGCAATAAAAAAGCATCTGAAAGAAGCACATCAGATTTTTCCGGTATATTATTTTGTTTCATATTATTCTTTCGTTGGAATTGCTGCCGGCATTGTGTTAGGATTACTGGTAGGATATGTTTTCTCCGAGATTTTCCTACAGAGCATTGTAATTTTCTTAATAGCAGGATTACTAACAGGATATTACTTAGGTAACAAAAAAGACTGGGCAGTACGGCGAGGGAAGAGGTTGCTTTAGTGTCAAAATAAAACAGGATTGTATTTTCTTCAATAGCAATCAGGGAAATAATTACATATTAAAAAGCTTATTGCTATTGACTAAACTCATGTTTACAAAAACATTTGCCGATTTTTTAATCTTTATGTATCTTTATGCAATAAAAATTATAGACCATGAAAACAGAACAAAAATCCTTTTCAGGCGAGTTTTTACTCGAAAGCAAAAAGCAATTTGAATTTTCCTTCCAACCTCAATTGATATTAATCTTTGGTCAACCTGATGTTTTGGTTGAAAGTGGTATAGCTAAGATTTATAAAGAGCTTTATCCCGAAAGTATTATTACCGGTTGTTCAACGGCTGGTGAGATATTTAATGCAAATGTATTGGATGATACAATTGCTGTAAATGCCGTTAGTTTCGATAAAACTAAAATGGAGTATTGTTCGGTTAGTTTATCGGATGTTGACAGTGTATTTGATGCAGGAAAAAAATTATTGTCGAACTTCAGTAAAAACGGTATGCGCCATGTTTTTGTTCTGTCGGATGGCATTGCAGTTAACGGCACCGACCTTGTTCATGGCATAAGTAGCGAGTTGCCCGATAATGTAAATGTTACAGGCGGCCTTGCTGGCGATGGGGCCAATTTTAAAAAAACTTATGTTGTTGATGGCGGCGAAATAAAGAGTGGTATTATTTCGGCAGTTGCTTTTTATGGCGATTCAATAGCTATTGGATATGGCAGCCTTGGTGGATGGAGTAGTTTTGGTATTGAACGCTCTGTTACACGATCGAAAGGCAATGTTTTGTACGAGCTTGATAATTTGCCCGCACTGGAAATTTACAAATCATATCTCGGCGATCAGGCAAGCCAGTTGCCTTCTTCGGGATTGTTGTTTCCGTTAAGCTTGCGCACTTCAGCCGATAACGAACCTCTTGTACGTACCATACTTGGAGTTGACGAGCAAAACCAAAGCCTGACATTTGCCGGCGATATTCCCGAGGGTGCTTATGTTAAATTGATGAAAGCCAATATTGACGGGTTAATTACCGGTGCTGAAGGAGCAGCTGAAATAAGTTTTAATAAAGACAATGGCAAGAAGCCCGAATTTGCTATACTGATAAGCTGTGTCGGACGTAAACTTGTAATGAAACAATTAGTTGAGGAAGAAGTTGAAGCTGTAAAAGATGTTCTTGGCGATCAGGCACTTATTACAGGTTTTTATTCTTATGGCGAACTGGCACCATTCCAACATGGTACACGTTGCGAACTTCATAATCAAACAATGACTATTACTACATTTACTGAAATATAGATTTAAATAAAATAATACTGCTTTTTTGCAAACTATATAGATTTATTTTCGTTAGAAAAATAATATAAAACGTTAATCTATATTATAATTTATATATGCACCGTTTATTACGTCGGCAAATAAGAAAGTATTTATCTGAATATCAGTCAGAGGATAAGAATTTGTTTCCATTTATTAATGCTGTTGATCAGGCATATCAAAATTCACAGGCAAGTTACGAACACCTGGAGCGAATATTAGAACTAAGCTCAAAAGAATCGTTTAGTGAGCTTTCAAATTTTAAAAACGCTATAAATGCTTCAACCATGGTGGTAATAACCGACCATAAAGGGATTATCCAGTTCGCTAACGAAAATTTCCTACAGCTCTCCGGTTACGCTAAGGAAGAAATTATTGGTAAAACCCACTCAATATTTAAAAGCGGCTACCATAGCAGGGAGTTTTTTACTGAATTGTGGAATACTATATTGGGCGGAAAAATTTGGAAAGGCGAAATTTGCAATAAGGCGAAAGATAAATTTATTTTATGGTTCGATACAACCATAGTCCCTCTTTTAAATGAAGCAGGCAAACCCAATCAGTTTATTGTTATCAGAAAAGATATAACGAAAGAAAAAAAAGCTGAGAAGGAAATACTTGAACATAGCCACCATCTTGAGCTTGTCAACAAAGAACTTGACCAATTTGCTTATGTTGTTTCGCACGACCTAAAAGCCCCTTTGCGTGCAATTAATAACCTGTCGGAATGGATAGAAGAAGACCTTGAAGGCAAGCTCGACGAGGAAACACAAACCAACATGAATTTGCTTAGGGGCAGGGTACGTCGAATGGAAGGCCTGATAAACGGGATTCTGGAATATTCGAGGATAGGCCGTAAGCATACCCCAAATAAAGTGGTAGACCTAAACAAAATGCTTGGTGAATTATTAAGTCCTGAAATGGTACCTGAGAAGTTCAAGGTTATTTATCCCGATAACATGCCCATATTTAAGACGGAACATGTAGCCATTGAACAGGTTTTTTCAAATTTTATCAGTAATGCTATAAAACATAATACATCGGAGGCTCCACTGATAAAAATAGGCTTTAGTGAAAATGGTAGATTTTTTCATTTTTTTGTTGCTGATAACGGACCGGGTATCGAGCCCGAATATCACGATCAGGTATTTATTATTTTCCAAACTCTCCAGTCGCGCGATACAGTTGAGAGTACGGGAGTAGGCCTGGCTATTGTAAAGAAAATTATTCAGGAAAAGGGTGGCAAAGTATGGATTGAATCAGACAAAGGTAATGGAGCTAAATTTAATTTTACATGGCCTAAAAATAGTTACAATAATTAACAAGACACATTATGTTAGATAAAGTAATAAGTATTATGTTGATTGAGGACGACGAGGTGGATGTGATGAATGTGAAAAGAGCATTCAGGAAAAACAACATCTCAAACCCCTTGTATGTGGCAAGCAATGGATACGAAGCCTTAAAGTTGCTTCAGGATAAATCGGCAAATGCAATCCCAATACCACGTATAATCTTGCTGGATTTGAATATGCCCAAAATGGGGGGAATTGAATTTTTGCGTATCCTACGGAAAGAGTCGGAACTCAAGAATATTTCGGTTTTTGTAATGACCACATCAAACGAAGAAAATGATAAAATTGACGCATACAATCTCAATGTGGCAGGATATATTGTAAAACCCTTGTCGATGGAGCGTTTTATCCTTGCGGTCTCCACCCTAAAGTCGTATTGGACTTTGTGCGAATACCCCGAATAAATCAGGTTAAATGGAAAATATCCAGGAAAATATAAAAATATTATTGATCGAAGATGACGATATCGATGTAATGGCTTTTAAAAGGGCCCTTCGAAAAGCGCAGATTCAACATAATATCGAAGTTTATCAGAATCCAAAAGAAGCTATTCGTGCTATTGAGGATCATGGTAAGTCATTCGATTGTATTTTTCTTGATTATCAGCTACCCGGGAGTAATGGATTGGTAATACTTGAAAGGATAAAAAATCTTGGCCTTTTAGTTCCGGTT
>JAYENH010000946.1:0-23792 GCA_034721995.1 Bacteroidota bacterium | reverse complement strand
AAGTTCAACCTGCACAATGGTCTATTTGCCTGGAATTTTATTGACGTGTCGAACATTGCTTACATCAACAGGGCAAACAGGTATCTTGGGCAAAACGAAATTGTTGTGGTAAACCGCGATAATGGCAAGGCTTTATCAGGCATAAATATCGACAAATTAAATATCAGTTACTCGAGGGAAACAAGAAGTAATGAAATTATTAAAACAGCCACGCTAAAAACAAACAAGCAAGGTTTTGTTAAATTGTTGCCGGAGGAGGGGAGGTATCGCTCAAATTTTATCCTGATCTTTAAAAACGGCAAGGATTTTCTTATTGCTGATGATAATTTTTATAACCCGGGAAAACGCAACAAAAGCAAACAGAAAATTTGCAATTTCTTTTTAGACAGGAAGATTTACCGGCCCGGTCAGGTAGTTTATTTCAAAGGCATAATAAACACAGGAAAAGGTGCCAAGTCGGAAGTTGTGCCTGAACAAAAAGTAAATGTACAATTGTTCGATGCTAATTGGCAAAGCCTTAAAGAACATGAGTTTGTGAGCAATAAATTTGGCTCGTTCAGTGGTTCGTTTACCTTGCCCAAAAGTGCGCTTACCGGTAATTTCACAATAAAAAACGAATTTGGCAGCATCAATTTCAGGGTCGAAGAATACAAGCGGCCAAAAATATTAGTGGAGTTTCTACCGGTCGAAGGCCAGTACCGTTTCAACGACATAGTGCAGGTAAAAGGCACAGTGAAATCGTACACCGGCCATCCTGTTGGTTTTGCCGAAATCAAGTACACGATAAAACGCTCATCGTTCGGAGGTTACAAATCCCTTTATATGCCCTGGGCATCGGAACGCCAGATTGCTTATGACGAAATTCATGCGAATGAAAAAGGAGAATTTGAAATCAATTTCAAAGCACTATGTCCTTCGACGAAAGATAAAAACTCAAAATTTCACTTTACTGTTTCGGTTGATGCCACCGACCAAAACGGCGAAACTCAAAGTTCTTCTAAAAGGATCAGTATCAACAAAAATGCAATATATATCGAAAGTGATTTCCCAAATAAAATCGATCTTTCGGAAATCCCTGAAAACGAATTTAAGCTATTGGTTAAAACTGCAAACGGACAAGAAATTGACAATGTGATAAATGTTGAAGTTTTTCAACTCGAAGCCCCTGCTTTGCTCTATCCCAAAAAGATGCAGGAATCGGAAGTTTACCTCCTTTCGCGCAAGCAATGGCACGATCAATATTCCAATCATGAATATCGTAACGAATTGGACATCAAAAATTATCGGGTAAAAAAACAGCTTGCAAAGTTCAGTATTGATACAAAAGAAAAGAAAAATATCGTCCTTGACCAACTTGGTAAACGTTTGCCGGGAGTATATAAAATAAAGTTCAGCACAAAAGATAAATTTGGCCGCGAAGTAGAAAATATTGTCTATCCTGAATTCTTCGACAGCCAATCTAAAAAATTACACATCCCAAAAACTGATTGGTTTGTTGCCCTTAATAAAAAAGTCGAACCCGGCGAAACGGCAAAATTTCTTATCGGTACCGGAATAGCAAAAGTGCATATATTGTACGAAATTTTTCATCAGGATAAATTTGTAAAACAAGAATGGATAAGTTTGAAAAAGGGACAAACACTGATAGAAATCCCTGTTGAAGAAAAGTACCGTGGCGGATTTAATGTAGCTTTTACTTTTATCAGCAATAATCACGTTTTCTCGTTTTCAGAAAGGGTAGATGTTCCATTTTCTAATAAAGACTTAGACATAAGTTTCGGGACTTTTCGCGAAGAATTATATCCCGGCGAGGATGAACAATGGCGCGTAACAATCAGGGGGCACAAAGGCGAAAAAATTGCAGCCGAAATGCTCTGTGGCATGTACGATGCTTCCTTAGACAGATTTGCCCCAAACCGATGGAACAGCTTTTTCCGTGCTCCACATTTTTATTTAAATAGTTATAGTGCTTCGACATTTAATCAGGTACATGCAAAATCCTTTTACCGAAATTATAAACATCCGGAATGGCCGGGCGAATTGTACTATAAGCAATTGCTTTGGTTCGGGTACGGTGGATATGCCTTGAATGCCGGAGGTATGCGTGGTAGCAGGCAAAGCTTTGGTTTTATGTTGAACAGCAGGGGCGAAAAAGGAATTACCAGCGATGCCGAAATGCCGATGGCAGTTGAAAATAGCATTGCACCCGTACCAGAAAGCCCGATGGAACAAATGGAAATTGTATCTCAGGATAAAAACAAGGAGACATTTGATGAAGCAAGTGATGAGTTGAAAATTGACAATGTTTATACGCGAAGCAATTTCAACGAGACAGCTTTTTTCTATCCCCACCTGCAAACCAACAAAGATGGCGATGTAGTAATTTCTTTCATCATGCCGGAATCGTTAACACGCTGGAACATAAACGGAATTGCACATACCAAAGAGCTTGATATTGGGACTTTTCACAAAGAGCTTATAAGCAAAAAAGAATTGATGGCCGAGGCAAATCCTCCACGCTTTTTCCGTGAAGGCGACCGTATTGTGTTCCCGGTAAAAATTTCGAATATGAGTGACAAAGCCCTGAACTGTCTGGTTAGACTGGAATTTGTCAATGCCCTGAACAACGAAAAAATAAAGATTTCGGTCGAAGATGAACAGCAGCTTTTTTCTGTACCTGAAAATGGTAACCAAACCCTTACCTGGGAGTTGAATATCCCTGAAAATGTACATGCTATAACTTACACGGTAAAAGCCCTTACCCGAACATTTTCGGATGGCGAAGAAAAAACCATCCCCGTTTTAACCAACCGCATTTTGGTAACCGAAAGCCTGCCGATGTCAATTCGTAAGTCTGGAAAAACTTCTTTCGGGTTTAAAAAACTGAAAGAAAACAAATCAACTACTTTGAAGCATCATAAACTAACACTTGAATTTACCCAAAACCCTGCCTGGTATGCAGTGCAAGCCCTTCCGTATTTAATGAAGTTTCCCCACGAATGTGCCGAGCAAATTTTCAGCAGATATTATGCAAACAGCCTGGCAGGGCACATTGTAAATTCCATGCCCGAAATAAAAAGGGTTTTTGAGCAATGGAAAATTTCCGATAACAAAGAAACATTTCTTTCTAATCTTGAAAAGAACCAGGATCTGAAAAATATTATCCTGAACGAAACTCCCTGGGTGCGCGATGCTTTGAACGAAAATCAGCAAAAAGAAAACATTGCCCTGCTTTTCGACCTAAATAAAATGAAGGATGAACTGAAGCTGGCCTGGCAGCAACTCGAAAAAATGCAAAACCCAAACGGCAGCTGGCCCTGGTTTCCCGGATTGCGCGAAAACCGTTACATTACCCAGCACATTGTGGCCGGAATGGGGCATCTGAAACATTTGGGAGTTATCGATCTCAATAGCAAACATTCGCAATTTAATGCAATCAGGCAGGCAATATTATATCTCGACAAGGAAATGTACCGCGATTATATCAGGATAAAATCCTCAAAAGAAATTCACAGTTTCCTTATTCATTATCTTTATATGCGTAGTTATTTTCCTGATATTCGATTGAGCCAACTACATGAAACAGCTTTTGACCATTATATCGCAGAAGCAAAAAAAGATTGGCTGAAATTCAATAAATACGAACAGTCTATGATTGCCCTTGCCTTGCACAGGCAAGGTGATACAGAAACCCCAATGGACATAATTAAATCGTTGAAGGAGTTTTCTATTTCTTCAGATGAGTTTGGCATGTACTGGAAAAGCGGAAATGCTTATTACTGGAACGAGGCCCCCATCGAGCAACAGGCTATGATGATAGAGCTTTTCAAAGAGGTGGCCAAAGATCCGCAGGCAGTAAACGAATTGAAAATATGGCTACTGAAACAAAAGCAAACCCAGGCATGGAAAACTACCAAAGCCACAGCCAATGCCGTGTATGCCCTGCTTCTTTCGGGCGACAATTGGTTAGACAGCAAGGAGGAGTTGAGTATAAAAATCGGGGAGCAAACTATTCAACCGGCGAAAGATGAAGACCTTGCCCTGGAAGCAGGAACCGGGTATTTCAAAAAATCGTGGGATGCAGGGGAAATTACACCAACAATGTCCGAAATTACTGTAACAAAATCCACCGACCGCCTTTCGTGGGGTGCTGTGTACTGGCAATACTTCGAGGATTTGGATAAAATTACCGAACATTCTGCCGGGCTTTCGATGATTAAAAAATTATATATCGAACGAAAAGAAAAAGACAAAACAGAACTTGTCCTTATTTCTGATGAAAACATGCCACAAATAGGCGATAAACTAATTGTGCGCATCCACTTGAAATCGGACCGTAACTTAGAATTCGTCCACATGAAAGACATGCGGGCATCGGGCCTCGAACCCATTAATTTCCTTTCGGGGCATCGCTATCAGGGCGGCATGTACTATTACGAAAGTATCCGCGATGCTTCGGTAAATTTCTTTTTCGACGGGTTGCGCAAAGGCGATTATGTTTTTGAATACCCGCTACGAGTGATCCACAATGGTGATTTTTCTAACGGCATTACCACAATTCAGTGCATGTATGCGCCGGAGTTTAGTGCACATTCGGAGGGTGTGGAATTGAGGATTGAATAAGGATTGTTGGGCATACGACAAAATTCCCTTTACATCCATATCTATTCGATTTTTATTTGTGCAATGATAATCCAAATAGTAAATTGATATTATTAAAATCTGAATTCCGGGTTACAATTGTATAGGAATTCTATTTTACAAATGAAATAAACTATGAAATCAGATACTTATGCAATGGGGTTGACCCGGACCTTTTTATTCCACAAATTTATATCCTACCCCTTTAATTGTTTTAATATACTTTTCTCCTATTTTTTCCCTAAGTTTCCTGATGTGCACATCAATTGTGCGGTCGCCAACAACAATATCGTCCCCCCAGACTGCCGAATAAATATTGTCGCGCTCAAATACCTTATCGGGCTTTGATGCCAGCAAAATCAATAATTCAAACTCCTTTTTCGGAAGATTGATTTCTTTATCTTTTTTTATAACTACATATTTTTCTCTGTCGATAACAAGTTTGCCTCTTCTAATTATTTGTTTTTGAGCTTCCTCTGCGTTTTTAACCATAAAAGTATTTCGTTTAAGCAATGCTTTTATGCGGCTCACCAATACTTTAGGTTTTATTGGTTTTGTAATATAATCATCGGCACCGGCCTCGAAACCTGCAATTTGCGAATAGTCTTCGCCCCGTGCAGTAAGAAAAGCAATAACACTGCCCGAAAGTTTGGGAATCTTTTTTATTTCTTCGCAGGTTTCCATCCCATCCATTTCGGGCATCATTACATCCAGGATTATTAAGTGTGGTATTTTCTTTTTTGCCATTTCGATAGCCTTTTTTCCATTTTCGGCAGTGTACACTTTAAATCCTTCTTTTTTTAGGTTATAACTTAGGAACTCAAGAATGTCCTGTTCATCATCAACTAAAAGAATTTTATAATCCTGATTTTCCATTTCTTTTCTTTTTAAAATTAATTAATAGTTTAACTTGCTTTTTTCAAAGTAAAAGCAAACGATGTTCCTTTACCCGGCGAGCTTTGGCAGTTTATGGTTTGCTTGTGTGCTTCGATTGTATGCTTAACAATTGCCAACCCTAACCCCGTTCCGCCCTGCTCGCGCGATCGGCTTTTATCTACACGATAAAACCGTTCAAAAATACGATGTAGGTTTTCTTCGGCAATACCAATTCCGTTATCTTCTACTTCAACTAAAACCCTATTATCCATATCAAGAAATCCAATTATGGTTTTTCCATTCTTATTACCGTATTTAATCGAATTTGAAACCAGGTTTGCAATTACATCGAATATTTTTTCGCGGTTTGCATACACAACAACCGCCTGCTTATAAGGATTATTTAATATTAACTTTATGTTCTTTTTTTGTGCCCCAATTTCGTACAGCTCAAAAACTTCTTCGATTAATTTTACCATGTCGAATTTCGAAAATGTCAATTCATTTTCTGCACTTTCTAATCTCGAAATGGTTTCAAGGTCGTTTACAATAGAAATCAGACGATTAATGCTTTTCTCTGTCCTCTCAAGATATTTTATATTAATGCTTTTATCGTAGATTCCTCCATCTAACAAAGTAAGTATGTAACCTTGTATATTAAAAATCGGGGTTTTTAATTCGTGCGAAACATTTCCAAGAAACTCTTTTCTGTATTGTTCGAGTTCTTTTAGTTGCTTTATTTCTTTTGTTTTAGTGAGAGCCCATTCGCGCACCTCTTCATCAACAACCGAAATAATGTCCTTGTCTTCCAGCTTATCCCTTATTTCCCGATCGGGGACATTAATATTATGAATGGTTTTATAAATGGGTCGTATACGATGAATTATGAATGAATTCAGCGCATAGTACAAAATTACATAGAAGATTATAAAAATCGAAAGCACATACACAATCCATAAATTTATAAAATTCGAGACATCGCCAAAAACAAACATTAAAGTAAGAATACCGGTAAGCAGAGCTATTAGTGCCGAAAGAAATATAGCCATTGGCCGTGGAGTAGTATATTTCATAACATGATATATTTAAAATTTCAAATTTAAGATTTTTGTTACTAACAAATTTTGTTTCACAATTATTTAGTATAATTACACGATTTATTCAAGTACCGGTAATAATAATTTAACGCAAAGTTAACATACGATGCTATTCAAGAAAATTGTAAACTGTAAATTCGACGCAAATTATAAATCATAACAATACTATGGAAACAATATTTACTATTCTTGTTGTAGTCCTTTTCCTTCTTGCAATTACCGACTTAATAGTTGGTGTTAGCAACGATGCCGTAAACTTTCTAAATTCTGCAATTGGATCAAAATCTGCCCCTTTTTGGGCAATAATGATTATTGCCAGTTTGGGTATTTTGTTTGGCGCAACATTTTCAAGTGGGATGATGGAGGTAGCCCGTAAAGGGATTTTTCATCCGCAGAATTTCTATTTTGCCGAAATCATGTTCATCTTTCTTGCAGTTATGATTACCGATGTTATACTGCTTGATTTGTTCAATACCTTTGGAATGCCAACGTCAACAACAGTTTCAATTGTTTTTGAATTATTGGGAGCTGCTGTTGCTATTTCTGTAATAAAAATTGTTTCCGATCCCAATGCGCTTGAATTATCGGAATATATTAATTCGGCAAAAGCCCTGGCTATAATCTTTGGGATTTTGCTTTCGGTAATAGTAGCATTTATTTCCGGTGCATTAGTGCAATATATAGCACGCTTGTTTTTCACTTTCGATTTTAAGAAAAATGTAAAATACTATGGAGCTATTTGGGGTTCGATAGCCATTACTGCAATTACTTATTTTATTTTGATAAAAGGTGCAAAAGGCGCATCTTTTATGGATGATGACCTTAAAAAAACCATTCGCGAAAATACCGGTCAAATATTATTGTGGAGTTTGATAGCATGGACAGTTATCCTCCAGCTTTTACATTGGCTTACAAAAATCAATATTCTTAAAATGATAGTTCTGGTAGGAACATTTGCCCTTGCTATGGCTTTTGCCGGAAACGACCTTGTTAACTTTATTGGAGTGCCGCTGGCCGGATACGAATCGTTCAACATATTTATGGAAAATGCCGGTGCCAATCCCGATGGATTTTCGATGGTAGCCTTATCAGGAAAAGTAAAAACCCCTACCCTATATCTTATTATTGCAGGACTAATTATGGTAATCACGCTTTGGTTGTCGAGCAAGGCTCGTTCGGTTGTAAAAACATCGCTCGATTTAAGTAGCCAGGAAGAAGTTGATGAACGTTTTGGCTCGTCGATGTTGGCCCGTACTATTGTTCGTGCATCAGTAAAGATTAATAATGTTGCAGGCAAAATAGTTCCTGTATCAATCAGAAATAAGATTGATACAAGGTTCGATCAGGTTTATTTTCAGATTTCAAATAAAGAAAAAGTGAAAGAAGAAGTATTAGCCTTCGATCTTGTAAGAGCATCGGTAAACCTTGTTGTTGCAAGTATTTTAATTTCATTTGCCACTTCTCTAAAACTTCCCTTATCAACAACTTATGTAACTTTTATGGTGGCCATGGGAACATCTCTTGCCGACCGTGCCTGGGGGCGCGAAAGTGCAGTTTACCGTGTAACCGGAGTTATTGCAGTTATCGGGGGTTGGTTTTTTACGGCCTTTATTGCTTTTTCGGCAGCATTTCTTGTAGCGGCATTGATTAGCTGGGGCGAGATATATGCAATTGCAGCATTGGTTATTGTTGCAATAATTATTCTTTTCCGAACTCATATTATGCATAAAAAGAAAGATGAGGTTGAAAAGAAAGAATTGCTTTTCGAAGAAGATGTGGTAAAAAAGGATTCTGTTTTAAAAAAATGCTCCTTAAGCATCATTAATAATCTTAGCGATTTCCTGGAAGTTTACAGCGATATTATTGATGGTTTAAATACCGAAAACCGAAAAGAATTGGCCAGGGCACACGAAAAAGTCCTTGAGTTAAATTCCACTGCAAAAAAGCTGAAAAATAAAATTTTTAAAACACTGCAAAAACTTGAAGATGATTCAATAAATACTGGACCATATTATATTCAGGTGCTGGATTATTTGCGCGAAATGGCACATAACCTTAGCTTTATCTCGAAGCCAAGTTTTGATCATGTGGATAATAACCACAAAAAAATGTTCGATTTCCAAATTAGTGATTTAACTGAAATACAAAAGGAATTGACTTTGTTGTTTTCTAAAGTTATTCAGATTATAAAAGACAATGATTACGATAGTGTAGACGAAATAATCGAAATGCAGCAAAAATTATTGAATAAACTTCAATCGCTTCATAAGGAACAAATAAAACGCATAAAAACCGAAAAAACCGGTACACGCAGAAGTATGTTGTATTTTAATATTATTTATGAAACCAGAAACTTTATATTACATGCAATTAACCTGTTAAAGGCACAGCGCGATTTTATTATCGAAAATAAAAAGTAAGACAGAAGCTGGTAGACTGGGGATCGGGGAACCTCAATTCCCGGTCCTCAGTTTCAATAATAAATAATCGATAGACAATAACAAATATTTTTCGGGGAGCGGCAAGCAGGCCATAAGCCTTAATCCAAAACCTTCGGACTTCGGACTTCGGACTTCGGACTTTTATAAAAACAGATTACATGAAAAAAACAACTTTACTTATTGGGATAATTGTATTATTAGCTTCTTTAGCTTTTTCTGCGCACAGCCAATCGAAAGAATTCTCTCCTTCAGGCACAGTATATGGCAGGGTTTTTAGTAATTTTCATGGGGCATTGATGGGCGAAGGTCAAAGCTCGGCTTTCGAGATTATTCAAGCATATTTTGGTTACAAGTATAAAATGAGCGAATATTTTTCTGCCGAAATAAAACTCGATATTGGTGATGAGGAAGGAGGGGAGTATTCAAAACTAAAAAGGTACGCGTATTTTAAAAAGGCCGAACTAAAGTTTCATAAAAACAATTTTACTGTCCGGTTTGGGATTATCAGCATGAAACAATTTGGTCTTCAGGAAAAATTCTGGGAAAAGAAATACGTAAAAAAGTCGTATGTCGATTATTACAAATTGGGGCAGAGCGCTGATATTGGTGCTGCAATAAGCTACGATATTCTGCCAAACCTTTCGGTCGATGCATTGATGATGAATGGCGAAGGTTATAAAAAATTACAATCGGACGATACGTACAAGGGTGGTTATGGCGTAACTTATTTGCCCCTTAGGGAATTGACAATACGATATTACTCCGACCATGCACATAAAAAAAATTGGCAAAGTTCTTATGCCGGATTTGTGGGATACAAGAAGAAAGGTGTATTTTCGATAGCTGCGGAATACAATTATGTTTTGAACAACGATTTCGACCAGGATTATAATTGGGGAGGCATGTCCTTATATGGCAGTTTTAATTTCGCTAAACAATGGGAGATTTTTGCCCGCATCGACCAATTGACATCCAATAAGCCGGGTAACAACAGCCAGGCATGGAATTCAGCCACCGAAACAGTTCCTTATCCCCGAAGCGATGGCAACTATTTTATTGGCGGCATTCAATTCATGCCAATAAAAAAAGTACGACTTGCCATCGACGGGCAATATTATAAACCGGCTATTTTAACCGATGATGCAGCGTTGATGGGATTTCTGCATTGTCAATTCGATTTGTAATTTTTATACAAATAACAATATATCCTTCATTACCCTAACGCTCCATTACTTAGAAAAAATCTCTGAGAGACATATTGCTTTTCAGGATTTGAAACTTATTTTACATCCATCAGAAACGGCGAGGCAATAATCAAATTAATTTAGTATTCTTGCCTGCATAAATGATATTTGAAAAGCTAATTAGAATGAAAAAATATATAAATACTTTATTTGGCATGCCATTTATGGCCCTGCTACTTATTATTTTCGCAATTGCTATTGGATATGCTACATTCATAGAAAGCTCCTTTGGTACAACTGCCTCTAAAGCCGTAATATATAATGCAAAATGGTTCGAGGCCATTCTGCTATTTTTATCAGTTACGCTTATAGTAAATATATTCCGCAATAAATTGTACAAGCTAAAAAAATTGCCTGTTTTTCTTTTTCACCTTTCGTTTTTAATAATAATTGTGGGCGCAGCTTTTACCCGATACAACAGTATAGACGGGATGATGCAAATTCGTGAAGGTGAAAGTTCTGAATATTTTTCATCATCGCAACTATTTTTTAAAGCAAAAATCAGCAAAAACGATAAAGTTGAATATTTCGACAGTAAAACCCTTATGTCGTTAGTATCTCCAGGCTATATCAATAAAGGTTTTAAATTCGATAATCAGAAATTCGAGTTTAAAAGCCGGAATTTTATCCCATCTGCCACCGGGCGCTTGATGCCTTTTGAAACTGGTAGGCCTGCAGCACATATTTTGATTTCTGTTGCCGATAGTCGTCAGGAGTTTTTTTTGACCGAAGGCGATGTTTTTAAATTTGGGGAAATGATAATTTCTTTTGGCGATTTTAAAGGGAGCGATTTTTCGTTGATGGTCGAAAACAACAAGATATTTATTAAATCAACCTTGCCCGGAAATGTGCAAAGTATGGAGCAGGGAAACGATAGCTTGTTAATTCCCAATTATTATTACCCTTTCAATAAAAGAGTTTTGTATTCGTTCGATGCTGCAATGATTGTACTCGTGGATTTTTCGCCAAAGGCAGAAATAATGTACTTTACGGATCAAAACAGCAATACACTAAAGCCCGATGTAATTGAAATGAAATACGAATTTCGGGGTCTTGAAAAATCATTTTACCTGCAGGGAGGAAAGGGCTTTCTTTCTATTCCATACATAATTTCCGATAATGGCTACAAGATTGAACTTTCATATAGTACTAAATATTACAGCCTGCCATTTTCGGTTTATTTAAACGATTTTATCATTAAACGTTATCCCGGTTCAGGAAGCCCTTCATCGTTTCAAAGCGAGGTAACAGTGCTTGGCAAAAATGACGAAAAAATTATGGACTATAGCATTTACATGAACCATATAATGAATTTTAAGGGTTACCGTTTTTTTCAATCTTCATACGATACCGACGAAAAAGGGACTATCCTTTCGGTAAATTACGATGTGCTTGGAATGAGGACTACATATATGGGTTATTTTATGTTGTTTGCCGGTATGCTCCTTGCCCTTTTTTGGAAAGGCAGCCGCTTTAGAAAACTTCTACGCAGGTTAAACACTTTTCAACAAAAAGCAAGTTTGTTTTTTATTCTTGTAACAGGAATTTCCTTTAGCTCCTTCGCACAAGACAATAGCAATATTGTACCAAATAAACAGCAATCAGAAAAATTTGGTACTATCTTAATTCAGGAAAAAGAAGGACGGATAAAACCATTAAACACTTATACTCTCGATTTATTACGGAAAATATACGGCAAAGCAAGCTATAAAGATTATTCAGCAAGCCAGGTTATTTTGGGTATAATGATGAACCCGGGCTATTGGCACAATGAAAAGGTTATAAAAGTAGCCAACAGAAACCTGAATACCAGATTAGGCCTTAAAGGTAAATATGCTTCGTTCCTCGACTTTTTCGATACAACAGGCAGAGGCACATACAAGCTGCAAGCCCTGCTTGATGCAAGCCACAAAAAATTCCCCACCGAGCGCAGCAAATTCGACAGGGATGTAATTACCGTTGATGAAAGGGTAAATGTATATTCAATGCTTCGGCATCAGGTGTTGCTTACAATTTTTCCTAACCCCAACAATATCAACGCACCCTGGCTTTCGTCTTATTCAAAACCGGATTCACTCCCCGAAATGGACTCTCTATTCATTAAAACGGCCTTGTCGATGTACCTCGACTTTGTAAGAAAAAAAGATTCAAAAAATGCTGATTTTATTATTGACGGGGTTAAAAATTATCAACAAAATTATGCTGCATCTATACTGCCATCAAAAACGCAAATGACATTTGAAACTTTATACGAACTTTATAATATATTTCCAAAATTGGCAATCATATACCTTATTCTTGGCATTATTGCTATTTTTCTTGTTTTTGCATTTATATCGTCGGGCAAGCAAAAAGCCGGTATTGGCATTCGTGTTTTAAAAACATCATTGATAATTGCTTTGCTGATACATGCTACAGGTATTGGCATACGCTGGTATATATCGGGACACGCACCTTTTAGCAATGGCTATGAGGCTATGATTTTTATTTCGTGGTCGGGACTTTTTGCCGGGCTGTTGTTATCGCGAAAATCTATTTTATTGCTTCCTGTTATCACACTTTTTGCGGCTGCCCCCCTGCTCGTAGCCTACCTTACAATGATGAACCCCGACATTACTAATTTGGTACCTGTTTTGAAATCGTACTGGCTAAGTATTCATGTTGCAACAATAACAGCAAGTTACGGGGTTTTGGGCAGTGTTTTTTTTGGTGCATTCTTAAATTTAATCCTGATGCTTTTTAAAACTCAAAAAAACAGGCAAAAGATAGACCGGATGATTGGCGAACTAACTACTCTCAATCAATTGTCGACCATTTTGGGTTTGTTCCTGTTGACCATTGGTTGTTTTCTTGGTGCTATTTGGGCCAACGAGAGTTGGGGCACATATTGGAGTTGGGACCCAAAAGAAACCTGGTGTCTTGTTTCGATTCTTGTTTATTCCTATACTGCACATATCCAATTTATTCCCGGCTTAAAGACTAATTTTGCATTCAACTTTTCAGCCTTCTGGTCATATAGCACAATACTTATGACATATTTTGGCGTAAACTATTTTCTTGGTGGTATGCACTCGTATGCAAAGGGCGATGCAATGGGAATCCATTACGGATATATCGTGACAATAATTCTTCTTTTTATAATAAGCATAACTGCCGGAATAAAAGAAAGCAAATTTGAGAATCAGACATTGTTGATTTCGGAATAACCGGAGGCAAATATAACATGGCAAAATTTCGGATGATTATAATACTCCCCCTAATTCAGACCAGTGTTTAAGTTGAAAAAAATGATTAATTTTAACATTAAGTATGAAAGGAAAAAGAAGAAAATTCAATAGCGTCTTCTAGGCAAAAATGGACAAACATTATTTGAAGCATCCCACATACGGAGTGCTGCAAATGCAGGATTATCTTTTCAGCTTGGCCTTTATGGTGAACCACAAGCGGGTAAGGCGGTTGCTCAAGAAGATGAGGATCATGGCCATATACCCCAAACCGAACCTGAGCAAATTGGGAAAGGCCAAATATATCCGGCCCTCCGCTGCCGCGCATGTCCTCACGCGTGGTTTAGGATATTTATCATAATGCCCCACGCTGGTGCGCGATTGTATCGCGTTCCTTTAGTTATTTTTAAATTAAAACCACACTATACAATTCCCGAAAAACGGGACATGCAGTGCGGTAGCCGGGGTGAGAGGCACACCGGCCTCGTCTGAGACGAGGCCGGTTGTCTACTCAATCAGTATCATCATTCCACCACTTCAAATCCAAATGTTCCAGTGAACTCCCATCCTAAATCACCAGTTCCAAATATACCATAGCTATTTTCTGCATATACTGATGTATAATTATCCCTATAAACTTCCTTGTCCAAATGCACCAGTTCATCTTCGAAAAATTCTAAGTGGTCATCACCCTCAATCATGCTACAAATATAATATCCCATGTCAGGACATTTTCCTTCAAAAGTTATTGCATTTGCTTGTGCATTTAATTCTGAATTTCCTGTCCCATTATGTTCCTGGTATAAATCAGTCATAATGTGTATGTATCTTCCTTTTTCTTTAAGTACAAGGTAAAAGTCAAAGTAGTATACACCGTCCTTGTAAATAGTATAAGCCTTAAATCCATCAGCATAATTACTGGAATAATTGTAAACTGCATTATAACTACTGTCTATGCTCAATTCATTTACGCGATATCCCGCATCCCAATTCATCCCATCGTAAAATCGGTATAGCCCAGATATTGGTATAAAAGGAAATCCTTCGATTTTAAAAGTTTGCTGTGTTCCTAAATCCTCTATCGAGTCAGAAAATATTGTGCTTATCCTGATTGTGTCACCAACCGAATAAATCATTTTGTGCGGCGATATAGTTATTGGGACTTTAAGAAAATGTCCATTGTAATTCATATCGTATGGACAATGTCCTGCATCATTATCTACACAGCCTATAAACCATGTAAATATAAAAAATACTAAATATTTCATATCAATTGTGTTTTATTGGAGGAGCATCAATTATGAATGCCCCCCTGATTATTTAATTATTGAATACATCGTAAATGTCGACAAATGTATTGTAATCGGTCGCATTATTGGGTGTATCTCCCAGGTGAAGGTTTCTCAATCTATCCCTGAAACTGCGGATATCATCCACATTGGGAGTCAATCCATTAAAAATCATATCAGGGGTAAATCCTGAAATATTATCCGCTCCGTAGATAGTACCATCATTTGGGTCGGTAACAATGTCTAAAGGATTGAAGACATCACCTAAATCATACATTAATCCGGCTGGTATGAAATTATTCACACTTGGGTATGCTAATAACAAATTCACTTCCTTTGCCCTCTTCGGTGCTTATTTTTATTGAGCCTTTATTGGCTTCGATAAATTCTTTACATAATACTAATCCTAATCCTGTGCCTTTTTCATTTGCCGTGCCCAAAGTCGTTTGCAATTTATCAAGCTTGAATAAATTATTTAAAATATCGTCGTGGATCCCTACTCCATTGTCTTTTACCGACACATAAACATTATGGCTGTTTTCGTGGGCAGAAATAATAATTTGTCCTTCTATATTGGTGAATTTTATTGCGTTGGAAATAAGGTTTCGCAAAACAGTACTTATCATATTGTAGTCGGCAAAAACACATATATCCTGATCCCTATTGACAATAATTTCTATTTGCTTATTTACAGCAATATTATTTTGGCTAAAAATATTGTTGTCGATCAATTCGATTAGATTAATGTTTTCGGGTTCGTATTTAATACTGTTTGTTTGTGATCTTGCCCACTGCAATAAATTTTCTAACAGTACAAAACCGCTTTCTGCCGATTTATTAATCATTTTACTGATATTCTGAATCTCCTGCAAAGTATACTCCGAAGCTTGAGTCGAGAGCAATTCTGAAAGCCCGATTAAGGCCTGAAACGGGCTTTTCATGTCGTGTGCAATTATATTAAAAAACTTGTCTTTGGTGGTGTTTAATTTTTGCAAATTATCTTTTTGTGCTTGAATTTCTTCGTTTTTATTAAGAACTTCGGAAGTACGTTCGCTAACCTGTTTCTCGAGTTTAACATTAGCTTTTATTAACTGCCTGCTTTTTATTAAAACAATCAGGTAAATAAGAGTTGCAACCAGGGCGGCACAAATACTATAAACCCATAAACTACGATACCAGGGAGGGCTAATGGTAAAAGCAGTACTTGTTTCTTCACTTTCGATGCCAAATATGTTCCGTGCTTTTACATAAAAAGAATACTCTCCTTCGGGGATATGTAAATACTCTTTCGATGTACTATATGTCCACTCCGACCAATCTTCGTCAACACCTTTGAGCCAATATTTATATTGAGTTTCTCCTTCGCTTAAAAAACTGGAAGCGGCATAATTGAAAATTAGTGTATTCAAACTATAATCTAATGATTCTTCTATTTTTATTGCTGATTTGTTTTTATAACTATCGTGTCCACCATTATATAAAACCGTATCGTGCAAGGAAGTTATCTTTCTGATTAAAACCCCAAAGTTGGATTTTTCAATTTTCCTTTTTGTATTTACCCTGAACAGCCCCTCCGAGCCACCCATCCAAACAACATCATCGGGTTCGGCAAAAATTGACTGTATTTGCATATTAGGTAAACAGTAAAAACATTTTGCAGGGCTACTTTCAAATCCACTTTTGGTTTTTCTTGCTATCGAATAATATCTGCTGTTATCTGTTTTGCCAAATATCAAAAAATCGCCCGATGGTAATTCTGTTAAATTTGATACCGAATGTGAACCATCGCAATATTGCCTGCCAAAAATATTTTCAGGCAAAAACATATCTTTTTCTTTATCATAATTAAAAAGCCCATCGGGTGTAGCCGCAATAATTTTATCTTTATAAATTGATATTTCAATGTCATGCAATGTTTTCAATCCACTAACTTCAGTATAATAAATCACTTTTTGTGGAACACAAATATCATCAGATGGGACTAACCTTATTATACCTTTACCAAAAGTTGTGATCCAAATATTGCCCTCATTATCTTCTTGTATAGTAATTATCTCATCATTAATTCCCTTAATATTTCCTAAGCATTCAAAACTACCTTGATTATACTTTGCTACTGCCAGTTCATAATTATAATCAAAATATAAAAGAGCAGGGTCTTTTTTAGATTGGTGCATACACCAGGGTCGAAGATCCGGCAACAAAGTTTTTATACTAGTATCATTGATCTGAATGATTCCATCTATATCGGTACCTGCTAAAAGAATACTTTTTGAGGGATTTTCCGGCAAACTAAACTCAAGGAAGCAATAAATTTGTGTTTCAGTTTTGGACACTCTTTTTATTTTATTGTCATCGAAATAAAAAACCCCACTAAAACCTGCAATGTATAAAGTGCTATCGAAACGGATAATATCTTCCAAAGAACTGCCAATATAAGAATTCTGCCCCCAAAAACTAATGGGGGAATTTATGTCAATTTTTGAAATACCATTGTCGGTAGCAAGCCAAAGATTATCTTCAATATCCTGATAAATATTAAAAATCACATCGTTGCGTAAACCATTGTCAGTTTTAATGTCTAAGTCGATTTGTCCTTTTTGGTCAATAATAACAAGTCCATGACCCAATAATCCTAAGGCATATCTGCCATCGTGTAAATGACATCCTGCATAAGCATAATAATCATAAAAATAAGGTTCAGCCTCGGTGATGTATTCCTGAGGAGGAACAACAGGCCCTTTTTCGTTACAATTGCTAAAATCGAATGTATAAATACCAACTGCTACGGTTCCAATTATAAATAAATCATTCTCGTAAGATGATGAAAACTGTACATTCATATCTTTAAAAAAAGACCCATATCGAAAATCAACAAGTAAACCATTCTCAAATTTCTGAAAACCATTTTCTAAAGTATGAACATATAATTTATTGTTTACAGAAAAACAGTTTTCCAGAAAGAATTTTGTTTTTAGTGTTTTAATCTCACCTTTAGAATAATTAAAGATATGATGTTCAGAAATAAAATAAGCAGTTTCTCCAATGCAGCATGTGTGCCACACATCGAAAAAATCTTGGTATTGCTTGTCTATTTTATCAATAAGGGATACATATTGTACTAAACCGGTTTCATCTTCGGCAAGATAGCCGATTTCGCTAACCCCTCCAACATAGATTATTCCCGAATCGCTAATCACAAGCGATCTGGCTGTGGAATGACCCGGCAATTCGATACTTCGCCATGTAACACCATCATATTCTAAAACACCTTCGCTATTTCCAAAATACATGATACCCCGCTTGTCTTGCACTATTGCCCAGTTCTGCGAGTGTGAATGGTATTCGTGAGGGCCATAATTTTCAATAATTAAATTTCCATGCTCCTGAGAAAATGAATTTACTTGCAACAACAAAAATGCTATTACAAATAAAAAAAAACGTTTATACATGTAATTCAAAATGAACATAACTCCCACTTAATGCTCTTATAGCTAAAGATTTATATTGTCTTTGCAAGAAAACACCAAATATTGCTTTACTCTCGCTTTTGGAACAATCATTTACAAAAGTAAACTCCTTAGTTTCATCCGCCAGATGGCGGACGAAAGCCTTGTCTTTGACGGTTTTTTACCTGCCTGTAGGCAGATTGGTCAAAAAATAGAAAAACAATTGTTTCCTTGCTGATATAATATAGGACAAAGATATAATATTTTAAGACTTACTCGGTGAAAAACCGGGCCTGAACTTTCGCCCAAACCCGGTATAATTGATGAAATGTTAGTATTTTAATTCTGCTGATGCAGTGTATGTCAAACTAAATTTTCTCAAGCAATTTACGCATACTTGTTTTTTCCGAAAGTATTTCCTTCAATTTTCCAATCGCTACGCGTTCTTGTTCCATAGTATCACGGTTACGTATGGTAACAGTATTTGTTTCGAGGCTTTCGTGATCGATGGTAATGCAATATGGTGTACCAATCGCATCCTGACGGCGATAGCGGCGGCCTATAGAATCTTTTTCTTCGTACTGACAATTAAAATCGAATTTCAGGTTATCAATAATTTCCCTTGCTTTTTCGGGCAATCCATCTTTTTTAACCAACGGAAGTACTGCAAGTTTTACTGGTGCCAGGGCAGGAGGAATTTTTAATACAACACGCTCGTCGGTTTTGCCATTTTCTTTTTCAATTATCTCTTCGGTAAAGGCATTGGCTAAAATTGTCAAGAATGTCCTGTCTAAACCAATCGAAGTTTCCACCACGTAAGGGATATAGTTCTTGTTAAGTTCGGAATCGAAATATTGTATCTTTTTTCCGCTGAATTCCTGAATTTGGCCTAAATCATAATCGGTACGCGAATGGATACCTTCAACCTCTTTAAACCCGAAAGGGAAATCAAATTCGATATCGGCGGCAGCTTTGGCATAATGGGCCAATTTGTCGTGATCGTGGAAACGGTACTTTTCATCGCCCAAACCTAATGCTTTGTGCCAGGCCATGCGTTTTTCTTTCCAGTACTCAAACCATTTCCCTTCTTCGCCCGGACGTATGAAAAATTGCATTTCCATTTGCTCGAATTCCCTCATGCGAAAAATAAACTGGCGGGCTACAATCTCGTTCCTGAAGGCTTTTCCTATTTGGGCAATTCCAAATGGCAACTTCATCCTGCCCGATTTTTGCACATTCAGGAAGTTTACAAAAATCCCCTGTGCAGTTTCGGGGCGCAGGTAAATGGTATTTGCATCGCCACTTACCGAGCCAAGTTTTGTATCGAACATCAGGTTAAACTGGCGCACATCAGTCCAGTTTTTAGTTCCCGAAATCGGACAAACAATTTCATAATCAATAATAATTTGTTTCAATTCGGCAAGATCGTCTTTTTCAAGTGCTGCCTGAAAACGATTTGTCAATTGGTCGATTTTTTCCTGATTTGCTAAAACACGCTGATTGGTTGCAATAAATTGTTCCTTGTCGAAACTATCCCCAAAACGTTTCTGTGCTTTTTTGACTTCCTTTTCAATTTTGGCATAAATCTTTTCGCGGGCATCTTCAATCAACACATCGGCGCGGTAACGTTTTTTTGAATCTTTATTGTCTACAAGCGGATCGTTAAAAGCATCGACATGCCCCGATGCTTTCCAAACAGTAGGGTGCATAAAAATAGCTGAATCAATACCTACAATATTTTCATGCAACAGCACCATTGACTTCCACCAAAATTCTTTGATGTTATTCTTCAATTCCGAACCATATTGTCCATAATCGTAAACAGCACTCAGGCCATCATAAATTTCGCTTGATTGAAAAATATATCCGTACTCTTTTGAGTGAGCAATAAGTTTCTTAAAAAAATCTTCCTTTTTCATACAATAATTTGATATCACTTTTTTTTGAGAGGCCAAAATTAATCAAATAATGGTTTTTGAAAATTATCTGTTTACATTTTTCGATTTTTAGTTATTCCTATTTCCGAAAACTCTTTTTCCGCTGTGAAACTCCGTATTTTTTCTCTGTCTACCTCTGTGGTGGAATTTCATATTTCTTTTAACCACAGAGGTAGACAGAGTTTTGCACAACTTGTCCGGCCTTTCGCGGGAGAGTTTCACAGAGCAGGAAAATTTGCATTTTAAAAGAAGTGTAAACTGCGAAATGATAAATATCAAATTTTCTACACAAAAAAAACCAAATAACGAACCCTGTTAGCTAAAAATACAAAGAAAAACCCCCTCACAAACTTTTTCCAACCCTAATTATTGAATCGTTAAATTTGGGTATCAGGCTGAAATCATGCGAAGTCAGAAAACATAATATCCCATACTAAATCTAAATTGAATAATTATCTTTGACCCACTAAAATTTTGAACTATGTTTTTTTATTTATCTAAACTTCTATCCTTTATATTATCGCCGGTAATATGGATTGTTGCCCTGCTTGCTGTTGCTGTATTTACAAAAAAGGACAAACGTAAAAAACGCTACCTTTTTTGGGCTTTTCTGGTTGTTGTGATTTTCTCAAACTCCTTTTTACTTGACGAGGTAATGCGCCATTGGGAAAGACCTGCTATTAAAAGTACGTCAATCGAAAAAAAATACGACTTTGGTATTGTCCTTACAGGAGGGGTTTTATACGATGCACAGGTAGACAGGATTGATTTCAAGGCAGGTTCGGACCGCTTATTCCAGGCAATCGACTTATACAAAAACAATCATATCAAGAAAATACTTATTAGTGGTGGCTCACCAACGATATTTAAACGTGGATATACCGAAGCCGGGGTTTGGAAAGATTATCTTCTAAAAATTGGAATACCTGCACGGGATATTATTGTTGAAAGCGAATCGCGAAATACTCACGAAAATGCTGTAAATAGTACTAAAATTATCCTTGATGAAAAGAAAAATCCCAAGTGTCTTTTGATTACCTCAGCATATCATATAAAACGGGCAAAAGATTGTTTTACACAAAGTAAACTGGAAGTTGATGTATATCCGGTCGATAGGTTTGCTGGGCCACGAAAATTTAATTTCAACCATTTGCTTGTCCCCAGTGCCCAAAGCCTGCACGAATGGTACATTTTTATTCACGAATTTACAGGATATTATATTTATGCCCTCATGGGATATGTTTAACAAAAGTGGGCCGGGAGCAAGGGGCCAAGGGCGAAGAACCATTAAAATAAATCGAAACAAATGAAAAAGTATTTAATTATTATGTTGTTCCTGATGGCAGGAAAATTTGTAACAGCACAAACATGCAATGTTATTTTCTTTACCGAAGAAGGCGAAAGATTCTATTTAGTTATTGATGGCATTCAATTTAACGAAGAGGCCAGGACTAATGTTAAAGCTTCGGAGATTACAGCTACCAACCATAAGGTAAAAATTCTTTTTGAAGACAATTCCTTGAAAGCTATAAATCGGAATTTATTTTTTGAAAAGCCTGATATGGAATTCACTTATGTTATCAAAAAAAATAAAAAAGGCGCATACAAAATACGATATCGTAGCGAAGTTCACATTACAAAGCAAAATCTAACCCAGACAACTGTTAATACTTATGGCCACCGGCAAGGCCAACAAGTTGTTCATACTCAAACAAAGGTGCAGCACACACAAGTAGCCCCTGACAACAAACAAACAAACAGCGAAAATATTAATATCGGTATTAACGTGCAGGAAGGTGCAAACAACGTAAATTTCAATTTTAATGTAAACTCTACCAACACACAAACAAGCCAGACTTCTGTAAATTCACATCAGGAAGTTTTAATTGAAAATACTCCTCCTCCTCCCCCACCGCCAATCCCCGGATACTATGGTCCTTATGGCTGTCCTTACCCTATGTCTCCAAGTGCATTTCAATCAGCAAAAAACTCCATTCGGTTAAAGTCGTTCGAAGATAGTAAAATGACACTGGCTAAGCAGATTACCAGGACAAATTGCTTATCGGTTGTTCAGGTAAAAGAAATTATGATGTTGTTCGATTTTGAAGACAACCGCCTCGACTTTGCTAAATTTGCCTACAAATATACCTGCGACATTGGCAACTATTTTATGGTAAACGATGCTTTTACTTTCGAATCTACTATTGAAGAATTGGACGAATACATCCAACTACAATAAAACGGTGGTATTAACACCGATTATCAATGTTTTAAGCATGTGTATATTCATGTAACAAAAAATAGTTATACGCAATGGTTTGATACATTAATTGTTAATTTTCAGATAATCCATAACGAAGTTTACATTAAAGATATTAGCAGGTCAATTTTGGGTGCTAAAAGAGATATTTCCTCCGATTCTCTTCAACTAGCATTTTATTATAAATATCAAATGTTAATAACAAGAATACGTGCCAATAAAAATATGCTCCCGAAAATAAGGTGTGAAAACAATATTATCCAAATCATTTTATCTCCACAAACAAAACGAAACCAAATGTATGTTTAATGATTTTTTCTGTTCATGGTATTGCTAATATAAGTCATGCTATTAGAATAAAATTTTTAAACTATAAAATTAAAGCTCTGTGACTTATTTCTGAATTTCTGAATTTCTATTGATAAATATTTTTTATATTGTTCAAACATAAAACCTTGAAAATATGACAAATCATTTTCGTTCCTGCTTTTTTCCAGGGCATCGAAATAATCTGCTTTATCTTCTTTAAAAACTATCGATAATGGTAGATTAAAATATTGCTGAACATGGTTCATTAATAATCTTGCTGTTCTACCATTGCCATCGGAAAAAGGATGAATACTGACTAAATTAAAATGTGCCCAAAATGATGTTTTCATACATTCTATTATATCATTCTGTTGCTCATCGATCATGTTATTTAATTTGATACAAAATTCCTTAGTATGTTTTGAAACTTTATTATAGTTAGGAAAATATCGCTTACCTACAAAAACATTAAATTTTCGTAAATCTCCCTTTGTTGCATCAACTTGTCCTAAAGCAGTATTGTAAATTTTTCCTGTCGATAACATTACCTTGCCATTGATTTGTTGCAACAAAGATGTAGATATTGCTTTTTTGTTTTTTGCCAGGTCAAGTACAAATAAAAGTGCTTTATGGTGGTCTATTGTCATAAGGCTGTGTTCGAGCGGCTTACCTTTAGGTGTTAAATTTTCGTCCAATAACAATTGGGTTTCTATATCGGTTAAAGTGCTACCTTCGATAACAGTACTGTGATTAGTGATAAAATAAATATTACATTTCTCATAATCAACAACCTGTTCTAAATGCAAAGTCTGATATTCTTGTATTAAACTATTAATATCCATAATCCTATAATCGGTGCCACATCAATTCTTATTAGTCTCAAAGATAAAGAAATTTAGGCATTTTTCATTTCCCGGTTTACACTTTTTTTAGAAATGTCAATTTTCCTCCTCTGTGAAACTCTCCCGCGAAAAGCGGGACAAGCTGTATAAAACTCTGTGCAACTCTGTGGTTAATAGTTATGT
>JAYENH010000945.1:0-6850 GCA_034721995.1 Bacteroidota bacterium | reverse complement strand
GCCAGAAAAAAAACGAACGCAATTTAGTAAAAGTTTCGATGATTTGAATAGTGGCTACATTGTGCCTGCACGAAAACTCCTGTTTTTAAAGATGAGCATAACGCAGTTATTGGCGTTTTCTTGCAGAGACTACATACAAATACTAATACATTTTATACTAAGGATAAATCGCATTTTTATAAACTTCTATTGAGAATAAAAATGGTGTATGATAGCATTTCCAATACTCCATCACTTCAATTTTTTATCCTGCAATATTTAGCTTTCCGTAATAATCATAGAATTTTTCTTCTATTTCTTTCTGAAGTTTACTTGCTTTGTAACGCTTGGTTATTTTAACCAATTCCTGCATTAAGGCCAGTGTGCGCTGTGCATTGGTAGCACTTCGAGAAAACATTTCGCTGTTTAGGCTAAAATAAAAATCAAGTTCCTGAACTGATTTGTCTAACAAAACATTGATTATTTCGTTGGCTTTTTCGTTATCCTTCAGGTTGTAATAAACCTCGGCAATGCCAATATTGAAATAGTTAAACGGAACACGTTCGTTGGGCATTAATTCCTGACAGCGATCGGCTACCTCACGGGCCTTTTCTTCTTTGCCTTCTTTAAATAATTCTAGTGCAAGCCTGCCAAAATTACTTCTGAAATTCATTAGCATCCTTTGGTTGTTTTCATCAAGATAAACACGAGGATCGTTAATGTTGCCCCATTGAAATTTGTTTATCATGTTGTCGTACATAATATCAGTGTCGATATGTCCAATATGCCCTCCTTTTGACGAAGTTTTAATTGGAACTAAACGATAGGCCAGGCCTTCGATTTGGAAATAGTTTTCGAGTTTAACGTAGCTGTCGCGACCAACGGTAATAGCAAAATATACAGGGCGGTCCCAATTGAAGGTAGCCAGTAAATCGAGTACCATGAGATCGTTCTTCATTAAAAAGTTCTTATTCATCTTCCAGTCAATATTGTCAACAATTTTATCGGCAAAGCGTGGGCTTACAATTCCTTTGTCAAGAATTTTTTGTTTATCAACAGGAATTCGTAGTTTTTTTGCAGGAATATAATCCAGCATTTCCTCTGCTTGTGGGTTTACTTTTGTGCGTTGCGAGTCGTCGGCAACAAAATCAATTATCTGGCGCAGGGGTACATATTCCTTAAATCGCTCGTAAATTGGCACATAGTCGCGGGTTCCCTGAACGTATTGGTCGTGTGTCATAGAAAAAGGAACAGGCTCCGAATCATAAGCTTTACGTTTCATTTGATCAATATACCAGTCGGTGCTAAGGTAGCTCAGGTTGCATACCCTGATATCGGTACGTATACCTTCTACTTCCTGTGCATACCAAAGCGGGAAGGTATCGTTATCTCCATTGGTAAATAAAATGGCATTAGGGGCACATGAGTTCAGGTAATTATAAGCAAAATCGCGTGCAGTGTAACGATGCGAACGATCGTGGTCGTCCCAGTTTTCGCTGGCCATAATGCCCGGAACAAGAATTAAGCTTATTACTGTTGCCAGGCCTGCCGATATAGTTGCCGGTGCAAATTTTTTCATCCATTGCGACAGGGCAAGCACTCCAAGCCCTATCCAGATAGTAAAAGCATAAAATGAACCTGCATAGGCATAATCACGCTCGCGAGGTTGTAAGGGGTACTGGTTAAGGTAAACAACAATTGCCAGCCCCGTAAAAATAAACAGGAGTGTAACTATCCAGAAATCTTTTTGGTTTCGTTGGAATAAAAATATCAAACCTAAAATACCGAGTAATAAGGGCAGCATGTATAATTTATTATTGGCTTTGTTGTTTTTTAGGTAATCGGGTAGTTTGTCCTGTGGCCCTAATCGGGAATCATCAATAAAAGGAATTCCTGAAATCCAGTTTCCTTTATCAATTTCGCCATGTCCCTGAATATCGTTTTGCCGTCCCGAAAAATTCCACATAAAATAGCGCAAGTACATGTACCCTATTTGATATACAAAAAAGAATTGAAGGTTTTCGCCAAATGTGGGTTTGTAAATGGTTTCGGGTTCGCCCGAACGATTGGTTGTCCTGATAGGCCTTCCTTTAAAATTTGTCCATTTTTTATATTCTTTTATATGTTTATTTTGGCTGCTATACATACGGGGGAAAAAAGTAGTAAAACGGCTATCATAATTGTAGGTCTGTTTATAATCGGAAACAACGTATTCGTCATTTTTTTGAATGTAGACTGCTTTTCCTTCACTTGTAGGATTTTTTGGATCGAGGGGCGAATTAAAATATTGTCCCTTCACCAAAGGCCTGTCTCCATATTGTTCCCTGTTTAGATATGATAACAGGGCGAAAACTGTTTCAGGATTATTTTGATCCATTGGAGGGTTTGCTAACGAACGAATAACAACCATTGTAAAGGACGAATAGCCAATAATTATTACTGTGATAGAAAGGATAATAGTGTTAAGGAGATATTTTTTCTTGATATACGTATAATACAATCCAAATACAATAGAAGAAAGTAACAAGAAAATATAGATCAGGTTTCCTGAATTAAAAGGCATGCCGAGTCCATTCACAAAGAATAATTCAAACTTCGATGCAATTACAATAATCCAAGGAATTATTACATACATAATTCCACCTAATATAACCAGTGAAACTAAAAAAACGATAGCAATTCCTTTTTGGCTAACCTTATATTTTTTATAATAATAAACGAAAACAATAGCCGGAATAGCTAATAAATTAAGCAGATGGATGCCAATTGAAAGCCCCATTAAATATGCAATAAGTACAATCCACTTATTGGCATAAGGTTCATGTGCAACATCTTCCCATTTTAGGATAGCCCAAAACACCATTGCCGTAAATAACGAAGAACTGGCATAAACCTCGGCCTCGACTGCCGAAAACCAGAAAGTATCGGAGAAAGCATAAGACATGGCTCCAACAAAACCACTACCAATAATGGCTATTATACCACCCATATTTAATTCGCCCATTCTGGTTACAATTTTTCGGGCTATATGGGTAATTGTCCAAAACAGAAACATAATTGTAAAACCACTTGCCAGGGCCGACAAGATGTTAATCATTTTTGCTACAGAAGTAACATCGCTGGCAAAAAGCGAAAAGAACCTCGATAAAATCATAAAAGTAGGTGCGCCCGGAGGATGGCCAACCTGAAGTTTATTCGCAGTTGTGATAAACTCTCCACAATCCCAGAAACTGGTTGTAGGTTCTATTGTCATAATATAAACAATGGCAGCAATTAGGAATGAAATCCATCCGAAAATATTGTTTGCCAATTTAAATTGCTTCATTTTCAAGTGCTTTACGATTTATTTTAATAAGCAGCGAAAATACTACTTTTTTCTTAGGGACTGTTTTATTTTTAAACAGGCTATTTTTTAATTTTTCTGTTGAGAATAATACACTTTATTCGTTTGGGGGTTCAAAAGATGGAGGGTAAATTGGTTAAAAGGTCTGGTATACCAAAGCATCAAAGGCACTTATATCTTCTATTCTCCGACTTCCGACTTCCATTCCATATTCCGACTTAAACCTTCTCAACCTTACCGTCTTCCAATTTGTATTTCTCTTTGCTCTCGGAACAAACTGCAATTCCTTTCACATCAAAGTTGAGACGATGCCCGAATTCACTCATCCAACCAATTTGTTTGGCAGGGTTTCCCACTACAAGCGAGTAAGCCGGAATTTCTTTAGTAACAACGGCTCCGGCACCAATAAATGCAAATTCGCCAATATCGTGGCCACAAACAATGGTTGCATTGGCACCAATCGTGGCTCCTCTTTTTACAAGTGTGCGCTCGTATTGACCGCGCCTGATTACACCACTTCGTGGATTTGCAATATTGGTAAACACCATTGATGGCCCCAGGAAAACATCTTCTTCGCAAATTACACCTGTGTATATAGACACATTGTTTTGGACTTTGCAATTATCACCTAAAACAACATCGGGCGAAACCACTACATTTTGGCCGATGTTGCATTTTTTTCCCAACTTGCAGTTAGACATTATATGCGAAAAATGCCAGATTTTTGTACCTGCCCCAATTTCGCAACCCTCATCAACAATGGCTGTTTCGTGGGCAAAGTAGGTTGAGTTTTTTTCTTTGTCAGTCATACGTTTTTTTATGGCAAAGATAGCAAGGTGAAGGAAAAAGGCAAAAGCACAAGAATTCACTAAGAAATAGATCTTTGTAAAACTTAGAGACCTGGAGTCTTAGTATTATTATTTTTAGACTTTTTCAAATCAGTCTTAACACTTAATTTTTTATATTACGGCTCCTGTTTTTTGCTAAACTATCCTACAAACTCCAACAACGATTTGGTAATATGCTTTAATTGCTCCTCGTCCAACTCGGTGTGCATGGGCAGCGACATCACAACTTCGCACAGGGCTTCGGTTACCGGAAAATCTCCCTTCTTGTATCGCGTGTTTTGATAGGCTTTTTGCAAATGAAGTGGCACCGGATAATAAATCATGGCCGGAATGCCTTTGTTATTAAGGTATTCTTGCAGTGCTTTGCGATCGACATTGCTAAGTTGCAAGGTGTACTGATGAAAAACATGGTTCGATTTTTCGAAACGCAAAGGGGTTTTTAATTTGGGGTTGTTGGCAAAAGCAGTATCGTAAAAATCGGCAGCTTTTTTTCGGTCAGCAGAATAATCGTCCAAATGCGGAAGTTTGATTTTTAAAACTGCTGCCTGGATACTATCCAAACGGGAATTGATGCCTACCCTGTCGTGGTAATAACGCAGCTTCATGCCGTGATTTACGATGGAACGGAATGCTTCGGCAAGATTATCGTCGTTTGTAAATAGTGCGCCACCATCGCCATAGCAACCCAGATTTTTCGATGGGAAAAAAGAAGTACAACCCACATGTCCAATAGTTCCGGCTTTGGAAACTGAACCATCTTCCGAAGAAAAATCGGCACCAATGGCCTGGCATGTATCTTCGATAACAAATAATTTATTCTTATTTGCAATTTGCATAATGCGGTCCATATCTGCGCTTTGCCCAAACAAATGAACAGGTACAATAGCTTTTGTTTTATTGGTAATGGCTTTTTCAATTGCGTCGGGGTCGATGTTAAAAGTGTCTGTGTCTACATCGACCAAAACCGGGGTAAGTCCAAGCAATGCAATTACTTCGGCGGTAGCAATAAATGTAAATGAAGTAGTTATTACTTCGTCGCCGGGTTTCAGGCCAAGCCCCATCATGGCAACCTGCAAAGCATCGGTACCATTGGCACAAGGAATTACGTGTTTTACATTCAGATATTTTTCGAGATCGGCAGCAAATTCTTTTACAACCGGGCCATTTATAAATGCCGAAGAATCGATAATCTGATGTATTGCTGTATCAATTTCAGGTTTAATTTTTTGGTACTGACTGTTTAAGTCAACCATTTGGATTTTTTTCATAGCTTTAATTTTTTCTGCCGTAGCTTACGAAGATTTTTTCTGATGTTTTTTTCTGATGTTTTAAATTTACTTATTATGGATGTTTCATTAATAGTTAGTATTACCACTAAAAAACAAAAATATCAAAGTCCTACAATTCGGCAATTACGGTTTGGGTCCCTTTTACTTTTTCGTTAAGTTTTACATTGATTTTTGTACCTAGGGGGAGAAATATATCTACACGGCTACCAAATTTTATGAAGCCAAGTTGCTGGCCTTGTAAAACATTTTCGCCCTGTTTTGGATAGGTTAAAATACGGCGGGCAACAAATCCTGCAATTTGCCGGACAAGTATTTCTTTTTTGTTTTCTGTTTCGATCACGAATGTAGTGCGTTCGTTCAGGGTTGATGATTTTGGCAAATGGGCAATTAAAAATTTTCCGGGATGATACTTAAAATATTTAACTAATCCGCCAATGGGGACCCAGTTTATATGCACATTATGAGCCGACATGAAAATGGAAACCTGGATTCGTTTGTCGTTGAAATATTCGTTTTCGCGGGTTTCTTCAATAACAACTACCTGGCCATCGGCAGGAGAAATAATTATGCCATTATCAATAGTTAATTCACGTTTGGGGAAACGAAAAAAGCGTGTAATAAAACCGAGAAAAAACAGGGAACCCGCCAGAAGTAAAAGCTTGATAATTAACAAATCTTCAATAAAATAGAATGAACAAAATATTACCGCTGTAACAAATAGCAGTACAATAGAGATTGTTGTAAATCCTTCTTTATGAATGGTCATCTTCGTTTTCAAATTTCGCTACAAATAAAATCAATTTAAACTAATAAATCAATTCAAGATAAGTAAACACCAGTGGCGAAGCTAATAATACGGCATCGAAACGGTCGAGGATGCCTCCGTGTCCCGGCATAATGTTACCTGAATCTTTTACGCCGAGGCTCCGCTTTAACATTGATTCGGCCAAATCGCCATAAGTGCCGGCAACAATAACTATTATTGTTATAGCAAACCAATCGGTTAAAGTGATAGTTACAAGCCAACCGGAAATTAACCAGGCAACGAGCAAAGCCGATACGACTCCTCCAATCAATCCTTCCCACGATTTTTTTGGAGATATGCGCTCGAACAAACGGTGTTTCCCAAAGGATACTCCAAAAATATATGCTCCCGAATCGTAAATCCAGATCAGAATAAAAAGTCCAAGTAAAATATCGGGATTGTAGTTTGTGTTTTCATTAAAAAACACCAGACCCGAAAATAAAGCAAAAGGCAGGAAAATATACGCAGGCCCCAACAATGTAATGGCGATATTTGAAAATGGGTGGGAGTGTTTCCTGTAAAGTTCAATTACAAAAATCAGCAAAGACAAGGGTAATAATATCAACAAAAATTCAGCTTTTAGTTG